>NZ_AUTH01000095.1:0-37141 GCF_000497975.1 Pseudoalteromonas sp. TB41
TTGCCACATGGAGTGGGTTTGTTTATGTCGCTTTCGTGATAGATGTTTTTTCACGATACATTGTAGGTTGGCGTGTATCAACGACAATGCACACAGAGCTTATTCTTGATGCGTTAGAGCAAGCTATTTGGCATCGTGGCAACCCCGAAGGGTTAATTCACCACAGCGACAGAGGCAGCCAATATTTGTCTATACGATACACTGAGCGACTTGCTGAAGCTGGAATTCAAGCGTCTGTAGGCAGTGTGGGTGACTCTTATGACAATGCATTGGCTGAAACAATAAATGGATTATTTAAAACAGAGATTATTCGCAGAAATGGCCCGTGGAAGAATGTTGATGCTGTTGAATACGCAACGTTAGAGTGGGTCAATTGGTTTAATAATCAACGCTTATTATCTTCAATTGGGTATATTTCACCAGCTCAATATGAAACAGACTACTATGATAATTTAAACGAGTCAGGTAAAGTGGCCTGACTTAAACAAACTGGTCTCCGATGAACTCGGGGCGATTCACATTAATTATTGCTGCTATTGCCTGTTATTCTTATGGTAGCACTACTGGCTTATTTATTTTTATTATTGCGGGCTTTGTTTTTGAAATGGCATTTTGGTTTAAGGTGTTTCCTATAAAAAGAAATCATCATGATAGGAAGCCTATTTAACCGTCTTAAAAAATGAATTTTTAAGTGGGCTTGCGACTTTGAAAATAGAATAAATAATTAGTCTGCTATTACTTTGCTTAAATATTAGAAAGGCTGCATTTTCTGCAGCCTTTTGGTTTTTTAAACTCAGTGGGTAACTCGATCGCCCCAAATGTCTTCTAGGCGACTATCACGGCCACAACGCCAGCGATAGGTGTTATAACGAATAGGATTATTTTTGTAGTAATCTTGGTGATAACTTTCATCGCCCTTTATCGGGTAAAAGGTTTTAGCATCGAGAATAGGGGTTACTACTGTTTGCTCAGGAAATTCGTTAACTACCGCTTGTTTAGATTGCTTAGCTAATTGTCGCTGTTGCTCATTAGCAACAAAAATCGCACTACGGTAGCTTGGGCCTTTATCACAAAACTGACCTTTTGCGTCAAAAGGATCAATATTCACCCAGTAATGGTTTAAAATATCTTGATAGCTTAATACATTAGTGTTGTAGGTAACCAGAACAGCTTCGTAGTGGCCTTGGTGATTACCATTGTAGGTTGGATTTTTAAGTTCACCACCAGTAAACCCTGAGATCACATCGGTTACACCTTCGAGTTTTTCAAAGTCACTTTCCATACACCAAAAACAGCCACCGGCTAAAATAGCTTGTTCGGTTTTAGCGTATGTTAATGAGCTAAACATAATCCCCATAGAGGTCAATGCTAGCGCTAATGTGTGTTTCATAAAAATGTTCACCTTTAGTTATGTATAAAAACTTGTATAGTAAGACCCGCTAACTTTAAAAACTCTTTCATTACAAAGTTGCTTAAGGGTTTGAACTCACTTTATATAAAACGGATGCGAGATATGAAAAGTTTAATGACGAATGATCATTTTCATGATGAATTATTAATCATTTTACAAAACAACTTTGCTCCCTCAGGGTATAAACTACCAAACGCTGATGAGTTGATACCTCATAATCAAAATGCCCAATACCATGGCTATGCATTTACTTTAAACCAAAAACGTATAATTTACAGAAAAGCTAAAATTACACCCGACAGACCTGGCGCTTTTTTAGCACTATGGAAACGCCCAGCGGATTTGAGTAATTCTAAACCAATTCCATTGGCCAATGAGTTTGACTATTTATTAGTAGCGGTTTCAAGTGATGGATTAACCACTAGTAACAACCAAGTAGCAAATACACAAAGCGGTTTCTTTTTATTTCCGGTTGGGTTGTTAGTTAAAAAAGGCATCGTCACAGGTAGAAACCAAAAAGGCAAAACGGCTTTTAGAGTATTTCCGCCTTGGAGCGAAAGTAGGGCATTAAAAGGGACTGGCGCATTTAGTAACTCTGCTAAAGTTACTCAGCGTTGGCAATGCGATTATTTTTTAAATCAGAACCAACATGGCTTAGTTGATTTAATTAAGTTAAACAATATTTTAGCTAACGCTGTTTAAATTTGAATTATTAAGTCACTCTACGAGCATTGTCATATATAAGGTTGTTTACTAAAGTGAAATTATAACCTTATGTAAATTTGAAAGGGGAAATCATGAACCAGTTAACCGAAAAGTCAATTAGTTGTCCTTACTGTGGTGAGTCAATGGATGTATTAATTGATGTAGCCGACCTTGATGAGCAATACATAGAAGACTGCCAAGTATGCTGTAAGCCTATTACGTTTGTGGTATTTGATGATGAAGACGAGCTTGGCGTAAATGTGTATAGCGAAGATGACGCGTTTTGAAGGAATCAACAAGGCGAATGACATTACAACCACTTAATAATACGCATATTATCGAGCTAATGAGTTGGTTTAATGATCAACATGACATAACTCAATGGGCTGGCCCTTACTTTAGGTACCCATTTACGGCGCAGACTTTTATTGAAGACTTAAACCTTGATGTCTCGACTTCTTTTGTATTGGTTGGACAACAAAACGTATTACTCGCTTTTGGGCAATATTATCAACAAAAAAACAAATGTCATTTGGCGCGTTTAATAGTAAACCCTATACGAAGGGGGGAGGGAATTGCAGCCACCCTAATTAAAGCATTATGTAAACATGGGCAATTAAACTTAAATGTTAATGATTGCTCATTGTTTGTTTATAAAAACAACCTAGCAGCAGTATCGGCTTATAAAAAGCTAGGCTTTAAAGTTGCTGCTAATACCCCAGAAAATCAAAACTTAAGCCCATTACCAGAAAACTGTGTACATATGGTTAAGTGATAAATTTTGTTTAATTTAGCTATTTTGCTGTTCACGCGCTAATTGGTTAGGCAGCAACTGCTCTACAATTTCTCTCGCTGGTAAGGTGTAACGTACACCATCAAACATAACCGACGTAAACTCGTTAATATTAGTAATGCCGGTAAGGGTCCAACCTTCACCACGTTTTGGGCAGTAAACAGTAGTAGTTGGTTGTATTACTTTAAAATTGTCACTCATAGTTTATCTCAATTAATGCTTGTGAATACGGTATGGTAAGTTAATAATGACGCTCTATAAAGTGCTATTTAAAGCGCGTTTACTTTATTTGGCGTAGGCATGTTTAAAACTATAAAATTACCCCGCGTTACCTTACGTTTAATTACCCACAAACACGGCGCAGCGCTATTAACAATTTTAAATAATCCACTCGTTTATGAGTTTAACGATTATAAAACCCCGCTAAATAAAGAGCATATTAAGCAGTTAATTCAAGATGATATCTCGAGTTATTACCAAGGTGAAGGTGTTCGGCTTGCGATTGAACATAATATATCTGGCGACCTAATTGGTACCTGTGGTTTATATAACATAAATAGCCAAACCAAAAGTGCTTATTTGGGCTTCGAACTCGATCCTTTTTATTGGCAGCAAGGTTTAATGCAAGAAGTGCTGCGCGGTTTTATGAGCCAGATACCGATTGTATTAAAGATAGAGCAATTATATGCTGAAATTCACGGACATAACGTTCGTAGTTATAATTTACTGACTAAGCTTGGGTTTGTGTTAAACGAGCAATTAAACAATGGTATTTGGCATAAGCAATTAACTAAAATGGGTGACGCATGAGAATAAAAAAAGCGATTATTTTAAATGTGTTGCTTGCTGTTAGTGTATTTGGGGTTACAACAATTGGGTTTAGTTATTACAAAAATGATGTATCAGATTTTGTTGATGTAACCCTAGATTCAAAGGTGCTTAATGAGTCTCGTAAGGTATTTATAAGGTTCCCCGATGATTTTGATAAAAATAAAGCGTATCCACTTATTATAAAAACAGATGGTAATTTTAATTTAGCTAATTGGGATAAAGCGCTAAAAGCATTAAATCCTGAAAGTATATTAAATAAGGCTATTTTAGTTGCTATACCTAATCAGTTTTTTACTGATACCCGAAATCGTGATCTTGTACCACCTTATGCAAGGAAGGACGTAAATACAAATCCTCGACCTAAACATGAAACTTCGCCAGAAATTTTTGGTAAAGCTGATTTGTTTTTAGCTTTTATAGAGCAAGAGCTACTTACTTATTTAGAGGCTAACTACAGGTTAACTGAAAACCGTATATTAACGGGATTTTCGGCAGGGGGCAGTTTTACTTTATATACGCTGCATACCAAACCATCGCTATTTAATGGTTACTTTGCATTTAGCCCTGCGGCTTGGTATGACGATATGACCGTAGTAAATCATTTTAATACCTTTTTACAAGTTAAAACACAGAGCTACTATAGACCCGCCTTATTATATTTTACTGTTGGCGGGGCTGAGCATAAATTAATGCTTGAGGCGTATAATAACTTGGAGCAAAGTTTAGTAAGCCATACTAGTAACTGGTTAGTGTGGGGCAGTAAAGTAAACCCTGATGCAAAGCATAATGATAATCCTGCATTGAGTATTACGGGGGCTTTAATGGCCTATGATGAATTTATTAATTAATAATATTGTTAAACTTTAATTAAGAGTAGTACTAGCAAAACGGCTTAACTGTATATATGTACAGTTAAGCCGTTTTGCTATAAATTATTTTATGGTGTAAATGGCTGGTGGATGTAAGATAACACATGCAAGAACACATCATACTTAATTGTGTTTAAATGTAATCTTAGCAATGGCGTAATATAAATTATCGATTTACTCATAAGTGGAGTGGTGGGTTTATAACGCTTATTGAGTTTGGCTATCTGGATCGTTAAATAAAGAATTTAAATAACAAAAAAGGTGGGCGGTGCTTTATTTATATCAGCACCGATCTATACGTTTAGGACTTAATTACAAAAGCGCTATTTTATTACTTAACTGTCTAAGCATATTTTCAGCATTTGGTAAGGGATCGTTTAACCCATCGACCAAGGTCATAAAATAACAGTCCATCATTACGCTTGCTTTTGTTTCATCAAACTTCGGTTGTTCACTAAAAAGCAGTTGTTTAAATTCATCCATCTGCGCTTTAAAAAAAGACGTTCTCCAAATGATGTCGCTAATTAATAGCTTACTAAATTCACTATTTTCACAATAAAAAGAATAAAGCGGATGAGCGTAATGACGTAACTTTAAGCGAGGGGAGTGCTGCGTATCTAACTGCTTTGCTTGGTTAATAATAACGGCTATTTGTTGTTGCATACCGGCCATCAATAAATCAATTTTATTTTCAAAATGACTAAACACTGTACCTACAGCAACATTGGCTGCAACCGCTATTTCTCTTGTTGATGTGTGATCGTAACCTTGCAGCAAAAATAATTCCCATGCTGAAGCTAAAATTTTATCGCGTGTCTTTTCTTTTTTACTCATTATATTTCAATGCTTTACTTGTTTGTTAAATAAAAGGGCTAAATCATTATTTGATTAATTGAGCGCGCTCAATTAACATTGTGAGCACGCTCATTTTTATAAGGATGTTACATGAAGTTTATCAAACGTGTTATTGGTTATGTACTTTTTATTCCACTAATTTATTTTTATTCTTATTTGCTAGGGCCAATATTAAAAGCAGTTTTAGTCCCTGGAGGGGTTGCTTTTTTATGGCTTATTCTAGGGCCAACAGAGGGGACGCGTGCGTTAAAAAAAGCATTTAAGAAAAAATAGCTCAAGCTTCAACTAAACAAATCGAAAAAAAGCCCTGCTATTTTGCAGGGCTTTAAGTTTAGCTTTGTGATTTTAAGCTTGAAAGCTCAACTGATATTAAAGAACGTATCTAAAACCAAAAGCAATACCGTCATCTTCAGATTGCTCCATTAGCGCTTGCTGCTGTTTATTATTACTTTCAAAATCACCAAAGTCTTTACGTGCTTCTACATAAAGTTGTGTGTCTTGGTCAATTAAGTAATGCACACCAATAACTGCAAACTGACGCTTAAATACATCGTTAGGATCGGCATTAAAGTTTGGTTGAATTACGTAGTCATCACCTGCATCAAATAAGTTATAGGCAATAAATGGTCTAAAATCGTTATCAAAGCGATACGACACAAATGTTTCAATACCAATCGCATCTTTAATTAAACGACCTATGTTATCTGTATCGTGGTTTTCGTTTTTGTTGATATTAGCGGCTACATACAAGCCTGGCGCATCAATATTGCCCCAAATAACACCTGCACCATAAATTAAATCGTCAACAGAGCGGGTTGTTCCGTCGCCATACGTTAATTCAAACTCGCCACGGTTAATACCCGCGGTCAGTTTTAGCTTATCAGTCACGTTATAGGTTACTGCACCGCCAAACGTATAGTTAAATTCAACTTGTTGTGCAGCAGCATCTCCAGACTCAAAATTTGCTTGGCATTGTGATTCTGTAATATTACTTACATCACATGTATAAAAAGCGCTGTTTTTTAACTGAGTTTGAACACTAAAGTCAAAGTCGTTGTAGCTATTACGGTATTGCAGTGTTTTATCACCACGACCAGTACCATTTACTGCACCATCGTCTTTGTTGTAAGTGTAAACACCGGCAGCGTTACCATCCCATACATAGCTGTAGTTTGTTGCATACACAACATCAAACCACGCACCCCATTGTTTACCAATCGTAATTTGGCCGTATTTATCGTGTTTAAGTCCTGCATAACCTAAACGATTATATAAAAACTCATCCTGAATAGATTCAAAACGGTTGTTGTATACAATATCGCTACTGCCAACAGGGTTGACACCCCATTCAACTAAAGCCATTGCTTCCCAGCCGTTTTTTAGTTGGCGTTTAAAATCAAAATTAATTCGTGAGGCACCATTGACGATTTCGTTTTGACCTTGAGTATTTATCACTCGCGCATCAATATATCCGCCTACTGCGATTGTATTTTTTTTCATCCTTAAATACTTCTACTGCTGAAACACTTGGAGCAGCTAAAATACCCGCAATTGCTAGCGATACTAATTTTCTTTTCATTGTGTGTGCCTTGCCTAAATTAAAGACGTTTTTATAATTACTAAATTCGAAGTCGTGCAGACTAGCAAAGCAATAAAAGGCTCAAAAGTGAAAAATTATCAATGACAATTAGCACAAAACACGCAGCTTGTTCATTTTAAGTTAATGCTGTTTTTATTTTGTAGCCGCATAAACTGCCATTTAATTTTGGAATAAGACATTAGGCTTAAATGCAGGAGAGGGTGTGTTGAATTTTTTTCATAGTTGCGCCTGTCGGCATGGGTAGAGCTAAAACTCTAATACTATAAAAAACGTTAATATAGCCGTATTAATTGTTAATAAAAGTAAAATGCGACCAAGTCGCCTGTAAACGCGATTAAATAATTTATAAAGGGTTTTATGCTAGTTGTTTTTTTATTAAACATTTTTTTACTGCATCAACAGTACAATAATGAGTTTTACTCACCTTTTTAGCACATTTACTCGCCCAGTACTTTGGCTATTTAATTGCTTTTATAGTTAATAAACAGCCACCGTTTACTTTGAGTTTGGTGCTATAAACTTTCATAGAAAAAAACGGTGATTTGGTTTAAACTGCGCGCAATTTAAATACTTCAGTCTCCCTTGGAGGGTAGCGCTATTATTAGTACAGCTAACATCACCATGCAATTTGGTGCTAAACCGTTATTTGAAAATATCTCAGCTAAATTTGGCGAATCAAACCGTTATGGTTTAATTGGTGCTAATGGTTGTGGTAAGTCGACCTTTATGAAAATCCTTAGTGGTGAATTAGAACCATCTTCGGGTAACGTAAGTACTGATCCAAATGAGCGCGTTGCTAAACTAAACCAAGATCAATTCGCCTACGAAGAATATTCTGTTATTGATACCGTGATTATGGGTCATAAGGAATTGTGGGATATCAAACAAGAACGTGACCGTATATATAGCCTACCTGAAATGAGTGAAGAAGACGGCATGAAAGTAGCCGATCTTGAAACTGAATTTGCTGAAATGGACGGTTACTCGGCTGAATCTAAAGCGGGTGAGTTACTATTAGGTGTGGGTATTGCTACAGAGCAGCACTACGGACCTATGTCAGAAATTGCACCAGGTTTTAAACTTCGTGTGCTTCTAGCTCAAGTTTTGTTTTCAGACCCTGATATCATGCTGCTCGATGAGCCTACCAATAACTTGGACATTTATACAATTAAGTGGCTTGAAGATGTATTGAATCAACGTGACTGTACCATGATCATCATCTCGCATGACCGTCACTTTTTAAATTCGGTATGTACGCACATGGCCGATATTGACTACGGTGAACTACGTATTTACCCGGGTAACTACGATGAATACATGTTTGCAGCTACTCAAGCACGCGAACGTTTATTAAGTGAAAACGCCAAAAAGAAAAGCCAAATAGCAGAGCTTCAACAATTTGTATCGCGCTTTTCTGCCAACGCATCAAAGGCAAAGCAAGCCACTTCACGTGCAAAACGAATTGATAAAATTC
Organism: Pseudoalteromonas sp. TB41; assembly: GCF_000497975.1. Lineage (NCBI taxonomy): Bacteria > Pseudomonadati > Pseudomonadota > Gammaproteobacteria > Alteromonadales > Pseudoalteromonadaceae > Pseudoalteromonas > Pseudoalteromonas sp. TB41. The sequence goes on from NZ_AUTH01000095.1 coordinate 8,539, forward strand.
AATTAGACGAAGTAAAAGCGTCGTCACGTCAAACACCGTTTATTCGTTTTGAACAAGAAAAGCAGTTATTTCGTAACGCACTAGAAATGACTAGCTTATCTCAAGGTTTTGAAGAAACTTTATTCTCAGGCCTTGAGGGTTTGGTTGAAGTAGGTGAACGCATTGCTATTATTGGTGAAAATGGTGTGGGTAAAACAACATTATTAAACACTTTAGCAGGACGTTTAGCGCCTAAAAGCGGTGAGTTTAAATGGTCTGAAAATGCAAACATTGGCTACTATGCACAAGATCATGCCGATGAGTTTGAAAAAGACATGAATTTGTTTGAGTGGATGGAGCAATGGCAACAAGAGGGCGACGATGAGCAAGTAGTGCGTAGCTTCTTGGGTCGTATGTTGTTTTCACAAAACGATATCAAAAAATCTGTAAAAGTAATATCTGGTGGTGAGCAAGGTCGTATGCTGTTTGGTAAAATCATGATGCATAAACCAAATATCTTACTAATGGATGAGCCAACCAACCACATGGATATGGAATCAATTGAAGCGCTTAACTTAGCACTTGAAGCGTATGAAGGTACCTTGATGTTTGTGTCACACGACCGTCAGTTTGTATCATCAGTTGCCACCCGTATTTGGGAAATTAAAGACGGTAAAGTTATCGACTTTAGAGGTAACTACTCAGAATATTTAGCGAGTAAAGAAGCTTAATTGCTGATTGTTTCGCTGTTTAAAAAAAGCCATCTTTAACATGGCTTTTTTATTGCCTGCTGGTCGCATTAGTGCAGCATTTAAGTATATAATACCCGCCATAAAACCGGACATAAGTCCGCTATTTTTAAAATACATTACTGAGGAGTATTTATGACTGTTGGCATTATTATGGGTTCTAAATCAGATTGGCCAACCATGGAACACGCCGCCCTTATGCTAGAAAAATTTGGCATTGAGTATGAAACTAAAGTGGTTTCTGCCCACCGCACTCCTCAATTACTTGCCGATTACGCAAGTTCAGCCGCAGAACGCGGTATTAAAGTTATTATTGCAGGCGCAGGTGGCGCGGCGCACTTACCGGGTATGGCGGCGGCGTTTACATCTCTGCCAGTTTTAGGCGTACCCGTTAAATCTAAAGCGCTAAACGGTGTAGACTCTCTGTTATCTATTTGCCAAATGCCAAAAGGTGTTGCGGTAGGTACTCTTGCTATTGGTGAGCCTGGTGCTGCAAATGCAGGTTTATTAGCAGCACAAATTTTAGGATGTCAAAATCCAGAAATATTCGCAAAAATCGAAGCGTTCCGTAAAGAACAAACTGAGACTGTTTTAGCTAACCCAAATCCTGCAGAGTGATCATGAATATTTTAATTTTAGGGGCAGGGCAGCTAGCACGAATGATGAGCTTAGCTGGTGCACCGCTTAATTTAAATGTGGTTGCTTATGATGTAGGCAGCAAAAAGATTGTACATCCGCTTACAAACGAAGTGTACCCAACAACGCTCGAACAAGCGATAGAAAACGCTGATGCTATTACGGCCGAGTTTGAACATATTCCAGATGATGTACTTACACAGTGTTGTAATAGCAATAAGTTTTATCCGGGCAAACAAGCCATTAAAACCGGTGGCGACCGTGCGCTTGAAAAAGCGCTCCTAGATAAAACCGCGGTGGCATGCGCGCCATATCAATTAATTACAGAAAAAGCGCATCTTGAACTCGCGGTTCAAACACTTGGTAAGCCATTAGTCATTAAAACATGCCAAGCGGGTTACGATGGTAAAGGTCAATGGCGTTTAAAATCAGACGATCAAATTGAACAGATTTGGGCTGAAATGGCTGATTTTATTGCATCAGGCACTGAGCACGCTCCGCACACCATAATTGCAGAAAAAATGATCCCGTTTGATCGTGAAGTCTCTATTATTGGTGCGCGCGATAAACACGGCCATGTTGCTATTTATCCATTAACTGAAAACGAGCACACCGAGGGTGTGTTAACGCTTTCGGTTGCAGGTAAAAACAATAATAGCCAACTAGAGCAACAAGCAATCACGGCATTTACCCGAATTGCTAATGAGCTTGATTATGTGGGTGTACTCGCCATTGAGTTTTTTGATGTGCAAGGTACATTACTGGTTAATGAAATTGCGCCGCGAGTTCATAACTCAGGCCATTGGACGCAACAAGGTGCTCATTGCTCGCAATTTGAAAACCATATGCGCGCTGTTGCCGGCTTACCTTTAGGTAGTACGCAACTTAAGCAACCGACTGCTATGATAAATGTATTAGGCCAAGCACAAATCCCTACTGATGTGTTAAAAACAGCAGATGTTACCAGCCATTGGTACGGTAAAAGTGTAAAACCTGGTCGCAAAATGGGCCACATTAATGTATCTGCTGATAATTTACAGCAATTAGGTGAACGCCTTGGTGAACTCGCAATGTGTTTACCAGAGCAAGATTACCCCGGTGTATTAGCTACCAGCAAATCGCTATTATAAGTTAAAAAACAAAGCGATAAATTGAACTTAACTTCAATATATCGCTTTACCTTCTAAAGGTTCTTTTCAATGATCCATCCAAAGTTTCGTACTATTGTGTTTGCCTTTTTTATGGCACTTTTCATGTCAGGTTTTATGTCGTTAGTTATTTCTCTATTTAATGTTGGTATGGTCGATAACATCGTATCTATCTGGCTTAAAGCGTGGTTATTTGCCTTTTGTATTGCCTTTCCAACGGTTATATTTGTTGCCCCCGTTGTCCACAAACTGACTAATAAACTCATTCGCGCTTAACGTTATGATTATCGCTAAATTACATAAACCTGTATTTATAATATTACTGGCTTTGTGCATCACTCCATTTATTGGCGCTGGTAGTGCCTTGGTTATGGGGGCGTTATTTGCGATTACATTGGGTAACCCGTTTGCTGAGTTATCACAAAAGGCCAGTAAATGGATGCTAAAGTTGGCGGTTGTGGGGTTGGGGTTTGCTGTTGATTTTAATCAGGTAATTGAGGTTGGTCGCAGCTCTTTAGTGTTAACAATTGTCAGTATTACTGCCATAATTGGGCTTGGCGAAATTTTAACTCAAGTGTTTAAACTTAATCGTAACACAGGCGTGTTAATTTCCTTTGGAACCGCTATTTGTGGTGGTAGCGCTATTGCGGCCATGGCACCGGTTATAAAAGCTAGAGATCACGAAGTCGCTGTTGCCTTAGGGATTGTATTTTTACTCAATGGCATGGGATTATTGTTGTTTCCCGCAATTGGGCACTATTTTGAGTTAACCCAACAGCAATTTGGTTTGTGGGCCGCATTAGCCATTCATGATACTAGCAGCGTAGTGGGGGCATCGGCTACTTATGGTGTTGTGGCACTGAGTATTGCCACTACGGTAAAATTGACCCGTGCGATGTGGATCATTCCTTATACAGCGGTTGCGGGAGTGTTTATGCGCTCTGATGAAAAGGCGAGTATTCCTTTATTTATTGTGGGCTTTTTATTAGCTGCATTAATTAATACTTATATGCCGTCGTTTTCATCCACATGGGAACTCATTAATAGTGCAGCTAAGCAATTATTAGTGGTTACACTGTTTTTAATTGGCAGTGGTTTGTCACTATCGGTTCTTAAGCAAGCAGGTATAAAGCCATTTTTGATGGCAATTACTTTGTGGGTTATAGTCAGCAGCACAATTTTATTATTAATTATAGATGGATTCATATAATGAAACGTAATCTTAGTATTACAGCAATCAGTAGTGTGTTATTTGCTGTTTTTTCTAGCAGCCCTGTATTGGCTGAATCGCTACGCGTAGCAACCTTTAATGTCAGTATGGATGCCACTAATTACACCGCTAAAAATGAACAAGTAAAAAGTGATGCACTGGTAAATGCACTGCGTTCAAACCACCAGCAAATTAAAAATATTGCTGAAATAATCCAGCGCGTCCGCCCAGATGTAGTACTACTCAATGAGTTTGACTACATTCCAAAAGAGCAAGGTATCGAGTATTTTAAAAGCCATTATTTAAATGTAGGGCAAAATAATCAAGCAGTAATTGATTACCCATACGTTTACATTGCCCCCGTTAATACCGGCTTAGCAACTGAGTTTGACTTGGACAATAACGGCAAAAAAACTGGGGTAATGGGTGATGCACAGGGCTTTGGTTTTTTTGAAGGCCATTACGCAATGGCGTTTTTATCTCGCTACCCGATTGATTTTGACAACATCAGAACCCTGCAAACCTTTAAGCACAAAGATTTACCTAATGTACAAATGCCGGTTGACCCAAAAACTAATACCAATTGGTATAACGAAGAAGAATGGAATACTTTACGTTTAAGCTCTAAATCTTTTTGGGATATACCCGTAAAAGTAAACGATAAAGTAGTCCATATGCTAGCGTCGCACCCAACACCACCTGTGTTTGATGGCGAAGAAGACAGAAACGGTATTCGTAACCATGATGAAATTAGGCTTATTGCCGATTACGTTAATAACGAAAGTTACCTTTATGATGATAATGGTAAAAAGGGTGGGCTTGCAGCAAAATCGCGATTTGTGATTTTAGGTGACCTAAATGCCGCCCCTGAGGGCGATAAAAAGCGCACAAATACAACAGATCAGTTACTTAAAAGCCCGATGATTAATGCCGGTTTTATTCCAACCAGTGAGGGCGCTAAAGAGCAATACCCACAAGCTTATGCTAAAAATTATACTGCTAATTGGCAGGCACGCGTTGATTACGTTCTGCCTTCAAATTATGGGCTAACCATTAAAGATGGTGGCGTATTTTGGCCGAAAAAACAAAGCGAATTGTACCGTTTAATCAAAGATAGAAACGCATCAAGTGACCACCGTATGGTATGGCTTGATTTAACGGTTGAATAAACGGGTTACTCACCCCGATATCAGCGTTGTTTATCTTAAATAATTGCAATTATAAAGGTGCTTCTGCTTAAATACGGTTAATTATAATAACCGTCAAGAAGCACTATGATTTTTAAATTTTCATCTTCTAAAACACTTGTTGCAATGGCTGTTGCGTCAAGTGTTATGTTAGCGGGCTGTACAGCAACCGCCACAACTTCTAATGACTCAGCTATTCAAACAAATACCAAGGTTGCAAGTGTTGTTAACACACCTGCAGACATGGGTGTCTCAAAAATTACGCTTGAACAAGCGATGGCTCACCCTGATTGGATTGGACGCCAACCGCAAAGTGCATTTTGGAGTGCTGACTCAAGTACCGTTATTTACGCGCGTAAACAACAAGGTAGTGAGCTAAGAGATTTATTCACTCAAGCTGTAAACGCTCAAACAGCAGAGCAAGTGGCTTTAAATCAGCTTCACAGCGTAGGCTCAAGTAAAGCTGTTTTTTCTAACGATAAATCACTTCAAGCTTATGTGTTTGAAGGCAACATATTTATTAAAAACGTAAAGTCAGGTGTAATTAAGCAAATTACGCAAAGCTCAGCCACCGAGTCAAAACCACAATTTTTAAACGATGGTAATTTAGCGTATCGCCAAGGTAATATCTTTTTTAAAGTAGATTTAACCACAGGTTTAACCCGTGAAATTGCTAATTTAAAACTGGCTGACAAACCACAAGGCGTAAAAGAGCCAACAACTTATATTGCCAAAGAACAACATAAGCTGATTGATTACATTGCACTGCAGCATAAAAACAAACAAGACAAGTATGCGCGAAATGAGCAAGTCAAAACTCAAAATAGCTCAATTGCCAACACGCATTACTATTTAGGCGATGGCAACACGGTTGATGAAGCCCAGCTTTCTCCAAATGGCGACGCGTTAATTGTGGTTGTTCAAGAAAAAAGTTCATGGCGTGGTGAAGGCGACATTATGCCTAACTACATCACTGATGATGCGACTATAGAGCCTAAAAAAGTTCGCCGTCGTGTGGCTGACGCTAAAGAGCAAACTTCTGAAATTGTTTATATTAACCTTGCAGATCAAAGCCAAACTACTTTAGGGTTTAATACCTTGCCTGGTTTTGATGAAGATGTACTCGCTGAGGTTAAAAAAGAAAACTATGCCCGCGAAGGCAAAACGTATAAGTCTAAGAAACAACCGCGTGGTATTAATGTAATTTCAGACTGGGGATGGGATCAATCGCCAATCAGCTGGAACGATGATGGCAGCCAAGTGGCGATTATGCTTGAAGCATGGGATAACAAAGATCGTTGGTTGGCCACTGTTGATTTTGAAAATAACAAACTCGTATCTCAACACCGTTTACATGACGATGCGTGGATTGCGTATGCGTTTAACGACTTTGGTTGGTTAAATGACTCAACCACGCTGTATTATTTATCGGAAGAGTCGGGGTACAGTCAGCTTTATAAAAAACCTTTAAATGGCAAGGCTACGGCTTTAACACAAGGTCAGTTTGAAGTGTCTGACTTAACGCTTACTGATGACAATAGTGCTATTTATTATAAAGCGAATATTGAGCATCCGGGTCTTTACGAAATATACCGCGTTAATCCACAAACAGGTGTTAGTGAGCAAGTAACCGACTTAAACGGTATGACGGATTACACCTTAAGCCCTGATCAATCTAAGTTATTACTTAGACATTCTAAAATCACTATGCCGACTGAACTTTATGTGGCAGAGGCTAAAGCAAACACAACCGCGACTCGTTTAACCAATACGGTATCTGATGCGTTTTTAGCTAAAAAACTCACAGCGCCTAAAATTGTTGCTGTGCCATCTAGTCATACAGAACAGCCCATATACGCCAAAGTCTATTACCCCGCTGATTACCAAGAGGGTGAAACAGGCAAAACCCGCAAAGCGGTTATTTTTAACCACGGTGCAGGGTACTTGCAAAATTCACATATGGGGTGGTCTGGCTACTTCCGTGAATTTATGTTCCATTCATTACTAGCAGATGAAGGTTATGTAGTAATGGATATGGATTACCGCGCATCTAAAGGCTATGGTCGTGATTGGCGAACGGCTATTTATCGCCAAATGGGAACACCTGAAACACAAGATCTAGCCGATGGCGTAAAATGGATGGCGGATAATGCCAATGTTAATACCCAAGCGGTAGGGACTTACGGTGGCTCTTATGGTGGGTTTATGACCTTCATGGCGTTATTTACCGCACCAGAGTTGTTTCAATCAGGCGCAGCGCTTCGTCCAGTGACTGATTGGGCTCATTACAACACAGGTTATACGGCTAACATTTTGAATCACCCTGATGTTGACCCGATTGCCTATGAGCGTAGTTCACCTATTTATTATGCAGAAGGGCTTAAAAAGCATTTATTAATAAATGCGCCTATGGTTGATGATAATGTGTTCTTTCAAGATTCAGTGCGTTTAGTACAGCGTTTAATAGAACTTGAAAAAGAAAACTTTGAAACAGCAATCTTCCCAGTAGAACCCCATGGTTTTGTTCAGCCTTCGAGCTGGTTAGATGAATACCGTCGAATTTATAAACTGTTTAAAGAAACGCTTTAATCGACTAAAAATAAAAACGCCACTTATGTGGCGTTTTTTTAACTGTGTTTATTATCGTTTTTGATGTGTTTTACAACCAGCGGCACAGCTAATATAACCCCACCAATTGCACCAATTAAATGCGCATCAACGGCCACCGTTGATTGAATGAGTTGACCTATTTCTGCGCTTGGACCATTAACTTGCTCAAGAATAAGTTTTATCCATACACCAATAAACAAGATATAACCTGATTTTAGCCCGACGGTGACATCTTTTATGGCCCCCCACACGATCACGCCATGCAATAGCGCACTTAGCCCTGTATAAATAATGATTGTTGGACAAAACCAATAAACACCCAAGCCACACCAAAGCGCAAGGAGTGCGATATTAAAGCTGTATTGCTTAGGTGTAGTATATTCACCGTGCAATAACCAAATAAGCGCGATACCAGCACAATTTAAACCTAAGTGTACCCAGTTGGCATGTACAAATTGGCTGGTAAATAAACGCCACAGTTGGCCATGTTCAATTAATGGGCGATTAAACTCAAGCTCATTGTTCATACCAAGCCATGCTAAGAGCGTACTTAATAAAATTAAACACAAGGGGGGTAAAACATAACGCGGCTGAAGAGGTAAATTAAGCATTTAATGATCATTTTTTATATTTATTTTTGCATATTGTGCCTGTTTAACTTTAAGATGCCAATTATCTTCCATGCAATTTAAGTTTAATCAGTAATTATGAATTTTAAGCTCAACTCTTTATTTGCTCTCTCTTTAAGTGCACTGTCTTTACCTTTATTTGCACAGCAAGCAAGCCAAATTGAAACCCGTGAACCAGAAGCCGCCACAGGGGTAGTACAAAAGCAATTAGTACCTGGCGATAAATACATGGTTGCGGCTGCAAATCCTTATGCCTCACAAGCGGGTAAGGCCATTTTAGCCCAAGGCGGAAGCGCCGTTGATGCGGCTATTGCCACCCAATTAGTGCTTACATTAGTTGAGCCGCAATCATCAGGCATTGGTGGAGGTACGTTTATGATGTATTACAACAAAGCTAACAATAAACTAACCAGTTTTGATGGTCGCGAAACAGCCCCCAGTAATGCCGATGAAAACCTGTTTTTAAATGAACATGGCAAAGCTGTTAAATGGATTGAAGCAGTTGTAGGTGGTCGCTCTGTAGGTGTACCAGGTATTTTACATGCGTTTGCCAGTGCCCATAAACAATATGGTAACTTGCCATGGGCAACGTTATTTAAGCCAGCTATTGCGCTTGCTGAACAAGGGTTTGAAGTATCTCCACGATTACATGGCTTACTCGTTAGGCAGTTAAACCCGGGTGTTATGAGTATGCCGGTCATAAATGAGTATTTTTTTCCCAATGGTGAAGTGATCAAAGTAGGCAGTATTAAAAAAAATCAGCCGCTTGCTAATTTATACAAAGACATTGCCTCACAAGGGATTGATGCTTTTTATAAAGGTGATAATGCAAAAGCCATGGTAAGTGCAGTGCAGAAATCAAAAATTGCCCCGGGTAAACTATCTGAGCAAGATCTTGCTAACTACACCAGCAAAGAGCGCGCCCCTGTATGTATTAAATACCGCGTTTACAAAGTGTGCTCAATGGCACCACCTAGTAGTGGCGGTGTTGCAGTGCTACAAATTTTAGGCTTGCTTGAACATAAAGATATGGCCAATATTAAAGCTAATAGCGCAGAGGCTATTCATTACTTTAGCCAAGCATCGCGCATTGCGTTTGCCGATCGAAATAAATACATTGGCGATCCTGATTTTACCCAAGTCCCTACCGAGGAGTTATTAAACAAAGACTATATCGCCACCCGCGCAAAATTAATCACTGAAAAAGATCAAAAAGCATTTCCTGGTGATCCAGTTGATTACTTAAGCTACGCAAATGATGACTCTTTTGAACTTCCGTCTACGTCACATGTCTCAATTGTTGATAGCAAAGGCAATGCTGTTTCGATGACCAGCTCTATAGAAATGGCGTTTGGTTCGACGGTCATGGTTAATGGCTTCATTTTAAACAATCAGCTGACTGATTTTTCACTTTCGCCGCGTAAAAATGGCAAGTTAGTGGCTAACAGAGTAGAAGCCCATAAACGTCCGCGCAGCTCAATGTCACCCGTGATGGTATTTAATCAAGATGGGAGCTTACGTTTAGTGGTCGGCTCTCCTGGTGGTAGTCGCATTATTGATTATGTAGCGCAAGTTGTTATTGGCGTTTTAGATTGGGATTTGAATGCGCAACAAGCCATTAATTTACCGCGAACCACTAATCGTAATGACTACACCAGCATTGAAAAAGGCACTGCACTTGAAGCGGTGGTACCAAAGCTTAAAAAGCGCGGCCATGATGTGCGTGTGATTGACTTAAACTCTGGGCTTCATGCGGTAGAAGTTAAAAACAACCGTTTGTATGGCGCCGCCGATCCTCGCAGGGAAGGGATGGCATTATCGGATTTAAGTAATAATAAAGCCTCATTTAAATTCTAAAACATGTATAATCAACAGCAGGTTTGCAGCTAATGTATTACCTGCTGTTATTTATGTAACAGCTTAATAGTTAATGATTATTTGATTGAAAATAGTATGTTAACTAACGTAAAAAATTAGCAAATCTAAAAATAACTGACACTGTTGTAATCATTGCACACAGCAAACGCTGGTCTAATGCCCGTTTTAATTTTTATAAACTCACAACAGCCAGCTAACATATTCACCAAATATGAGTGGCTTTATACTAAAGTAGCGCTTGTATTTGTAAATTTTCAATGGTCTGACAAGCTTAAATGTCATTGCAATTTAGCCTTTAACAATGATAATGGCAGATCATTACTTAAGATTCAGTAAAGCTTGGAAATATGACTACAAATACCGATCCAAATTATCTTTATATTCCTTATTCTGGCCCAGGCCTAATTGAAACCCCGCTATTGAATAAAGGAAGTGCTTTTAGCCAAAAAGAACGTGAAAACTTTAATCTTGCTGGTTTACTTCCTCCTCGTTACGAAACAATAGAAGAGCAAGTTGAGCGTTGTTACCAACAGTACTCAAGTTTTAACGACAACTTAAATAAGCACATTTATTTACGCGCCATTCAAGATAATAACGAAACGCTTTATTACCGATTAGTGCGCGATCATATCGAAGAAATGATGCCTATTATCTACACCCCAACAGTGGGTGATGCCTGTGAAAAGTTTTCTGATATTTATCGCAGTGCCCGTGGTTTATTTATTTCCTATGAAGATCGCTTTCACATTGACGATATTTTACGTAATGCCACAAAAGGCAAAGTAAAAGTGATTGTTGTTACCGACGGTGAGCGTATTTTAGGCCTTGGCGACCAAGGTATTGGCGGTATGGGGATTCCAATTGGTAAACTTTCTTTGTATACCGCGTGTGGCGGTATTAGCCCAGCTTATACGTTACCGGTTATGCTCGATGTGGGAACCAATAACGAAAAATTATTAAACGACCCAATGTACATGGGTGCTCGCCATAAACGTATTGCACAAGACGAATACGATGAGTTTTTAGACTTATTCATTAAAGCAGTTAAACGTCGCTGGCCAAATGTGTTACTGCAGTTTGAAGATTTTGCTCAGCCTAATGCAATGCCATTATTAAAGCGTTACCGCAACGAAATTTGTAGCTTTAATGATGACATTCAAGGTACTGCGTCGGTTACTGTGGGGTCTTTATTAGCAGCATGTCGTGTTAAAGGTGCTAAATTATCAACTCAAAAAGTTGTTTTTGTAGGCGCAGGCTCTGCAGGCTGTGGTATTGCTGAACAAATTGTTAGCACTATGGTTGCTGAGGGCATCAGTGAAGCACAGGCACGCAGCCAAGTATTTATGGTTGACCGTTTTGGCTTATTAACAGATGGTATGCAAGGCTTACGCGACTTCCAACAAATGTTAGCGCAACCAACGAGCTGCCTAGCAGATTGGACTTACAGCGGCGAATACGCGTCATTATTAGATGTAATGCACTGTGCTGAACCAGATATTTTAATTGGTGTATCTGGCCAACCTGGTTTATTTACCGAGCAAGTCATTCGCGCTATGCATGCTAAATGTGAATCGCCAATTATTTTCCCGTTAAGTAACCCATCTAAACAAGTAGAAGCCTACCCAGAAGATGTAATTAAATGGACTGATGGCAAAGCAATTGTTGCAACTGGCAGCCCATTCGACCCAGTTGTTTATAACGGCGTGACTTACCCAATTCCTCAATGTAACAACAGCTATATTTTCCCAGGTATTGGTTTAGGTGTAATTGCCGCTAAAGCAACGAGTATTACCGATGCGATGCTAATTATGTCGAGCGAAATGTTGGCTGAGTCGTCACCTTTAGCTAATACAGGTAAAGGCAGCTTACTACCGGCACTGACTGAAATTGAAACGCTTAGTAAACGTATTGCGTTTGCAGTGGCTAAAAAGGCAATTGAAGAGGGCGTTGCCCTTGAAATTTCAGACGATGCGCTGTGGTCAGCCATCGACAGAAACTACTGGTTACCGAAGTATCGTAACTACAAGCGTTGCAGCATTTAATGCTTCATTACTAAAAAACAGGCTTTTGCCTGTTTTTTTATGCTTGTTCATCTGCAATTAACCACATAAGGTGTTAACTAAGGCAATCAATTTAAAAGGATAGACCTATGAAAACACTTTCGATTTTAACGGCTGCTTTGCTAAGCACGTCAGCCTATGCAACTAATGCCCCAGAAGAGCCTCATATCTATGTAAAAGGTGAAGCATCGGTAACGACTATGCCCGATCATGTTTTATTAACAGTGGGTATTACTGAAATAGATAAAAACTTAATTGCCGCAAAAAAACAAACCGATACCACTATGGCCAGTGCAATAAGTTTAGTAAAAAAACTAGGGGTAGATGATGCGGATATTAATGCCGGTCAAATTTCTATATACCGTGATAACCAATATAATCGTGAAACAGGTAAACAAGAGTTTACTGGCTTTAAGGTATCAAGAACGCTCACCATTAAACTTTCTGCAATTAATAAATACCCTGAATTATTACAGAGCTTAGTTAATAATGGCATTAATGAAATTAGACAAACGCAATTTTTAGCTAGCAACTACGATGAGCTGCATAAAAAAGCACAAAAAATGGCAATTAAACAAGCCAAAGTCGCGGCAAAAGAGCTAAGTGACGACTTTGATGTAGAGTTAAAAGGCTTATATAGCGCGTCGTTAACCCCGCTTGATATGCCATCTACACCGTACATGCGCAGTGAAAAAGTAATGATGGCAGACAGTGCACCTGGTAATTATGTCCCTGATGCCTATCATGCGGGTGAAATTACAATTAGCGCGTCAAGCTATGCAATTTATTATATAGATTAGGGTTTGATGAACTTTCAATGCCAAATAGGCGCTGCCGAGGGCGATAACTCTTTGCCCCTCGGCAGAATAAATAGCTCTACAGAGCTTACTCGCTAATAGGTCGGTGCTGCTCAAAACGTGCCACCAACTGCTTACCTTGTAACTCACTAATTCGCACTATTGCTTGTAGCATATTTCTAATTTCTCGTCGGTCATACTCATTACAAATGTGCTGATTAATATCATCAACAATGGCACCTAAATAATTAAACACACTGTTTCGAGCTTCAACATCCTCGTTGGCAATAAACAAAATATTTTTAAATGCTTCAATAACATTGGTCATTACATAGGCATCTGCTTTGGCATAATTGCGCAAAGGAGTGAAGTTATCGTGCAGTAATTCATCAAAACTGGTTTCATGAAAATAGAGTAAAGGGGCTTCTTCTGGTTGATAACACGCGTAGTTAATCGCATTAATCTTTAGGCGAGCAATCAATAAAATACTCAGCATATCAATAGCTTTAACCGCTGTCCCCGGATCGTTAATCCCTGGGCTCATTGCTTTTACAGCAATTTCAGAAATTTGGGTTAATCCATAACGGTAATGATCGCTAATGTATTCTTCTATATAAAAAATAAAGCAGTCTAAAATTTTCTCTATTAACTCTTCGTTTTCACAAATGTCTTTATTACACTTTAAGAACGGGTAGCCTTTAACGGTAAAGTAACCTTGCTTAACGGTAATAAAAAGTTCTATTTTTTCTTCAGCCAAAATAGCACACAGCTTATTTGTGTGAACCCCTTTGTAGTAACCCTCAGTAGTACTTTTTATTGAATGCCAATTTGAAAATTCAGGAAAGTTATCAACGGGGTTATCGCCTTGTTTGTTGATGATGTCTTGGATCTCTTGTTTGGTTTGTCTAAATAAACCATTTAATACGTTATCAACCTGAATTGCTTTTGAAATAGAGTGAATAAAAAAAACGAACAAGCCCAAAGAAATCAAACCAAAAATTAACGCAAAGAGTACCCCTAATGAGGGTATTGCCGTATTTCCGTTATCTAACTTATTAATATTAATGAGCATTATAATAGAATAAATAATACTGCCTAAATAAAACCCTAATACCATTTGATGCGATTTACGGGTAATAAGCCCAGGAACGACTCTGGGTGACAAGCTAGCGCTGGCCGCATTTAAAACCACCATCACCATAGAAAAACTAAATACGGTTAACGAAATAATACTGCCAGCTAAGGTGCTTAATATGGTTCGTGCGTTTTCTGCACTGTCTACTAATACAAATGAGATTAATGATTTAATTTGCTCAATAGGGGCTAAATACTCAACAGACATAGTGAGTACAGCAAAAATTAAAAACGCAACTGACAGGAGTGAGGGATAAAAGCCAATACTGTTTATTATTTCACGATAGTGATTGGTGATTTTTGTTCTTAAATACATATTATCCTTACTTATTACTATTCCAATGTATAAATTACTCTAGCATAGTTCATGATAAAACTACTGATTTACCGCTTAACTTATGTGTTATTATTGCTGAAAAATTAAATGGACTATACTGTGATCATATCGAGCTATGCGGCCTTATTGGCCCTTTATTATATTTATTTGAGTGTTAATGTTATAAAAATACGTAAAGCCGAAGGGATTTCGTTAGGTAATGGCAGTAATACCGCGCTTGAACGTGCAACCCGAGCGCATGGTAATTTTATTGAGTACGTGCCCATTAGCTTAATTTTAGTTTTTTTATTGGAGTATCAGGGGTTAGCAAGTCATTATGTGCATGCGCTAGGCGGTTTATTATTTATCAGCCGTGTTGTTCATGGTTCTGCCATTATTAACAATAATTTAAAGGCACGTGGATTGAGCATGATGATCACCTTTGCTATTGTGATAGTAAGCGCGGTGTTATTACTTTTAAGTAGATAAACGATTATGCGGTTAGCTATTGTTTTTACATATGTTTATTTTTTCAGTTCGCTGACATCATTTGCATGGGCAATAGAAAATAATAGCAAAAACACCGTTTCTAGTTTGCATGTTGTATACCCCGAAACAATGCGCATTGGTGAAGATGAAATATTATATCCGTTAGTACTATTAAGAACAGCTCTGCAATTCAGCGGAGAAAATTTTACATTACAACCCTCAAGTATTTCGATGCCACAGAGCCGCGCGTTAAAGCAAATTCTTCATAATGATGAAATAAACGTAGCTTGGACCATGACCTCTAAACAGCGTGAGCAACAATTACTACCCGTTAAAGTGCCTATATTTAAGGGGTTATATGGGTGGCGTGTTTTGGTAACTACACAGGATAAAGTGAATACCTTATTAAACATCAAGACCCTTAGCGACTTTAAAAGCATACACTTTATTCAAGGGCATGATTGGCCTGACACACAAATACTGCAGGATATCGGCTTAACTGTATTGACATCAATCGAATATAGTTCGTTATTTAATATGTTGATAAAAGGCCGAGGTGATGTATTTCCTCGTTCTGTGTTAGAGGTTGAAACTGAGCTCAATACCTTTAAAGACGAAGCCGGCGCCAACCTAACTGTAGTGCCACACTTATTGTTGCAATACCCAAGTGCAATCTACTTCTTTTTTAGTAAAGAAAAGCCCGAAATAGCGAAAGCGGTTGAGAAAGGCTTAGCTATTATGCGTAAAAACGGTGAGTTTGATCGTTTGTTTGAGGCTTATCATCGCAGTGCGATTGAGCATGCAGATATAAAAAATAAAATTATCATTAAATTAAAAAACAATCAGTTACCCGCATTAACACCCCTTAATGATGCATCACTTTGGTTTTCAGAAAAAGACATTTAAAACGCCATGACACAAAAAATATTTATTATTGGTTTACCACGCACTGGGACGACTAGCGTATGTAATGCATTTTTAGATTTTGGTATACCAACTGCCCATACTGCTTACACTAACGCTTGTTTTGAAAATGCGGTGGCTATCGCAGACACACCTGTATTTAACGATTATCAAACATTAGATAAATATTATCCAGGTTCTAAATTTGTATATTTAAAGCGAGAACTTAGCGCGTGGCTGCCTTCAATCAAACAGCTTTTACTGCGTATGCATACTAATTTAACGCGTGCTGATGGGGGCTTTAATATTCATTTAAAGCGCTGTTACTTAAATACGTTTAGTGATTTTTCACTCGAAAACATTAATCAGGATGAATATTTAACTAATTGTTATAACACTCATTTTAATAGTGCTAATGCTTATTTTGCTGACCGGCCTAATGATTTTTTAGCCATTGACATAGCAAATCCCGAGAGTTTTAATAAGCTATGTGAGTTTTTAAATATTACCAGCAGCTTAGCTGGCTTTGAAAAAATGAACATGGGCGGTAAAGTCACTGCATGGAATGATATAAAGCACCCATTAAAAATTGAATCAACGTCGAAAGGGCGGATTGATAAGTTTTTGCCTTATGAAAGTTAAATTTAAATCGCGATCAAAGATTTTTATTTTTAAATACGCTAAAATCCACGCATTATTTTATAAGTTGTATCCCTATGTTTGAATTAAAATACCACACGCCATTTGAATGGACCGAAGTTGTTTTAGCCGACTTCGAAACATTTTTACAAGACCACGCCGCTGCTGAGAAAAAAGCATCTGGCATGGCTATGTCAATGCTTTCACATTATCCGGATAAGCGTAAATTAGTTAAAGCCATGACTGACTTAGCTCTTGAAGAGTTAATTCATTTTAAACAAGTGCTTAAACTATTAATTGAACGCGATACTAATTTGGGTGATGATAAAAAAGACCCTTACATTAAACAAATTCGTGCACACTTTAGGCATGGTCGTGATGGTTTTTTAATGGACAGACTATTAGTAGGTGGGGTAATTGAGGCGAGGGGACATGAACGTTTTTCTTTAGTTGCCGAGGCACTACCTGAAGGAAAAGAAAAAGATTTTTATGTCGCAATTGCGAAATCAGAAGAAAAACATAAAAATTTATTTGTGGAACTCGCCTACGAATACTTTGATAAGCAAGAAGTTGACGAACGCTTAGACGAGTTACTAACAATAGAAGCCGAAATTTGTAAAAACATTCCTTTTACAGCGGCTCTTCATTAAAAATTACGGTATGTTGTTTGATAAAGCAAAAGCAACATACCAACTTTTCAAGTTACTATTGCTCCCTTCATACTGATTAAACAATCAAATAAACCCTAAGTAGATCAACTTTACTGCGCTTACTTTACACAGCCTACTCATAAACAGCTATTATGAATTATTAAAGTTTAGCTTATCGAAGGATGTGAACCGATGCAGCCAATTAAACACATTGCCGTATTAACCTCAGGGGGCGATGCGCCAGGGATGAACACCGCATTATTTGCCATAGTAAAAACCGCTCAACAACACGGAATAAAAGTGTCGGGCGTTCGAAAAGGGTTTGAGGGTTTAATTGATAATGACTTAGTGACACTTGATTGCAAAAACCTACAACAAACCATGCACTTAGGTGGTACTGTGTTAAAAACAGCGCGTAGTGAAAGATTTAGAGGTGATGCCGGTAGAAATCAAGCACTAGCCACAATTGAACATAATAATATTGACGCTTTAATTGTGATAGGTGGAGATGGCTCATTTAGAGGGTGTTTATGTTTATCACAAATTACTGACATACCTTATATAGGCATTCCAGGCACTATTGATAATGATATTGCGGGTACAGATTACACCTTAGGGTTTGATACGGCAGTAAACACATCAATGCAATGTATTGATAATATTAGAGATACTGCAGAATCACATAATAGGGTGTTTGTTATTGAAGTAATGGGACGTGATTCTGGTTATATTGGCACTTATGCCGGTTTAACCTCTGGCGCCGATTCGATATTAATACCTGAAAGTGATGAAGACATAACTTATTTAGTGGATAAAATTAGCGATTATCACAGTGAGCATGCTTTTATTGTGGTGGTATCTGAAGGTGATGAAATTGGCGTTGAGCATATATGTGAGAAAATAAGTACCGTTAATCCCAGTATAGATTTGCGCGTAACTAAGCTAGGGCACTTACAACGCGGCGGTAATCCATCTGCAGCGGATCGTATGTTAGCAATAAGATTAGGCGTACACAGTGTTAAGGCTTTATTTGCTGGAGAAAGCGCTAAAATGGTGGGTATTTTAAATAACAAAGTATCAAATACTCCTATGCAAGATGTTGTAAAACAACATGTTATAAATGAAGAGCTGCAAGGGCTGTTATCTGTATTTTGCCGCTAACAATGAATTAAAGAGGAATAATGACCAATGCGAGATAATAAAAACTCTAAAATGACGATTATTAAAGGTATTACAATAAGTTTTTTATTTGCCGGTTCAACAGTCGTATTGGCCAAAGATGATTGTGCAGATTTAACGGGGTGTGCGAAAAAAGCCTGTGAAGTTAACCACCAGTTATTAACTGCAAAACGCCAAGGTAATTCACACCAAGCTGCAGGTCTTAATAAAGCACTCAATAATATAAACGAATACTGCACCCAGGATGGATTAAAAGCAGAGTTACAACAAAAAATAGATGATACCAATAGCGAAATTGAAGAATATAAAACCGATCTTAAAAAAGCTAAGCGCCAAGGTAAGCATGACAAAGTTGAAAAGTATCAGCAAAAGCTAAACGACGAAACTAAACAGCTTAAGCAATTAATTGATGAGCTAAATAGTTTGATTAATTAAAATGTCATTACAGCGTTTTTATATTTAATAAAGTAGAGCATATTACTAAATATAAATAATATGCGATAAAAGGGCTAAAAAACCGCGTTTATAAGTGACGTAATTGCCGATATGAAAAAAGACTCATAACTTGAGATCAGACAGCCTTGAGATTAAAGGGCTGGGACAGTTAAGGCGAGATCCTAAAATCCCATTTGGGACACTTAAGCTGAGTCTCTTGGGGTCTTGCGACTCATAAAGTGAGATTTATTTCATAACCAACTGTTTTTATTTAATTTATCTAATAATAATCTACGGCAAGAATGTTAGAATTGCAACATGAAAAGGTATAAATTGTGATTCTGGTTTGGAGTCTGGGCGATTATTATTATTTTTAGCCCACTTATATATAGAGAGTTTTAGGCTGAGTGGATTTGTTGAAATGGCCAGTTGTTCAACCTTTTAGTTTTAAAGGTTCTAATTGGCTGGATAATTTTCCCTTCCTTTATATAGGTAACCACTTGGGTCTTACATTGATAGAAAGAATCACCAACAATTGGATCGATATTATTTTTTGACATTTCGGCTTTAAGCTTATCAAAGTCAATATTTCTAACTAAACAGTATCGCTTTAGATTGAATACCTTGTTTTCAATATTTTCTAAATCGCGGATTCGAAAATAAGTAGCTCCTTGCTGCCAAGGTAGTGAATAGGCCAATTCTTGCTGCCAAAGTGCCTTGAGGTCTTTTTGAGTAAAGCCAAATAAAGCAACTGCTTCGACTTCAGTTATCTTTTCGTCAAATCGTCTTTTATATTTAGAAAGGATTGTATTTAAAAACTGTCTTGTATCGTTAACTTTCAGCCTTTTGAAAAAACCATCTGTAGATTTCGACTGAGTAAATATTTGAGGAGTTTTGCATACCATTTCGAATACGTCTGCCAAGTCACAGTAAAACAGTTTCAAAAAATCGTTACTTAAGGGGTTATGAGCGAAGGTTCCATTACCTTGAAAATCAACCTTTAAGACGATTGTGCTTAACTCTCTTATATCTATTTGAGCTGTTACACCAGCTTTAGCTGCGCGTAGAGTTTTCACAAACCCATTTGTAATAATCGAATTTGCTTCATTTACGTTGCAAGACAATATATCAGCTAACGTATCCACAGAACATTTACACTGTGCAAGTTCATCTTGTTCCGTGTCGCTTAATCCCTTAGTTTTCCAACTTGGCTTAATGCCGAAGTTCTTGGGGCTGATAGCAGATAATTCCTCTGCTACAAAAAAGCATTCGTTTATGTTAGTTTCCGCTAGTACTTGTTCAAGGATGGGCCATTCCATCTTTGTATTTCTGATCAGGAACCTTGGCCCTGCATATCTAGAACGATAATCAGTAAATCGGCTATCTGCTCGTATATTTGCTAACCAGTTCTGTATGTTTCTTACATTTGTGAGTAATGAGAATGCTGACTCAAAAATGTGGTCCCATGTCTTGAGGGCATTACGGTTAACGCGTTCCGGGACAATATCAAAAGGTCTTAGAACGAAACCAACAGCAAGTGAAAGGTCATCTAAAAAGAGTGGCAACATCGCCTTATCAAGATTTTCCATAAACGTTATGTATGCTGAAGTTTCGGAATATTGCGTTTGAAGTTTGTTACCACAATGACTGCACAATCCTTTCAGTAGTGCATTATCCCATTGAAGCTCCTCACCGCAATGGTTGCAGGTTTGCACTGTTTTACACTGGTGAACACTACAATATGTAGTTGTTAGATAACGACTGTCAAAATTTACATGTCCGTCATCAAGGCAGGTCGGGCAAATGTTCACACCAGTATAAATTAAGGATGTTAAGTAGCGGCTTTTATCATACTCAAAGCCTTCTAACTCTTTGGTGTTGGTTTCAATACCAGTCGTTTCTTTAATGATTTGATTATAACTTTCGAGGTTGCCATCTAACTTATTAGGAAATCTAAATCCATGCGCATTCACCATATCTTTTAAATCAGCATAGCCATGCAAACTAGCCACTTTAAGAAGGTAATATGCAGGATGTATTGTTGGACAAAAATCTAATCTAAGTGGCAGCATTACGCAGTCTCCTTCATTTTAGCCTTAGCTTTGTTTAAGGCATTTAGACGAGCGCGTTTAGAAAACTTATTAATCGTAGTAATTCGTTTATTTAAATCAACTTCACTACATGTAAATGGGTTAATTCCGCTTTTATCCCATCCCCCCGTAGCTATAGCATCATGAGCTTTACCAAGTACAGAAAAGTCAATTTGTTGCCCTTCGTCGGCTAGCTCAATAGCCCATTGTAAAACCAATGCCATTCTGCCAATAACACCTTCGCTAGATGCCCACATCGCAGCTTGAAATTTTGCTGAGGTCATTTTGATGATCGATATCCTATATTGGCGGTGCAACTTGTCGAATATCATCGTATAACCTTGCATCACGGCAGCCATTGTATCTTTGTCGGACAATTCAATTGTATTGAATTCAATCGGGGGCAATGTTCTGTTAAATAGTTGCTCTTCTTCTAGTTGCATTTCAGAAGCTCTAGAAAAATTGTTTTCAATTAACTTAGAAATAGATGAGATCCCGCATAACAAAATCGGAACATGGCTCTCGTCCACTATATTTTTGATAGTATCTGCCAATTTTTGGGTGGTTTTCGAGTTTGTTTTATTTGGTAGTGCATGTTGAGTTTCGTCAATAATGAGTAACTCAATACCAATATTTTTCAATACTTCAATAACTTGATTCTCTAGTTGAGGCTGTTTTGTTCCTGCTTTGGGCTTTATACCAAGTTGAAGTAATATCGCTTCACAAAAATCTTTTGGCGTGACACCAGAAGAGAGTCGTACAAGAACAATATCTTTTATGCCGCTATGCTGATCAATTACGTCTGCGTGCTTCTTAATGAAATTTTTAAGAAAATTTGATTTGCCCGTATGAGAATTACCATACAATGCGCGAACTTTAGCTTCATCGTTACTTATCTTAATAAGATCGATAACTTTTTGTTCCGCGTCTTTATGCAAAATCATATCAAATCGCATTTTTTTGAATTCTAAAGCTGCCTCTTTCATCTTAAATTTCTGTTTTTTAATCATCTACTGATACTCCTAGTTTTTTGTTTTCAGCATCATCAAAATGCTTGTTAGTCTGTTCATCACTCGACTTTAGTTCTTCATCATCTAGCTGCTCTTCGGCTTTAAAATCAACGCCAGCAGAGTTAATGATTTCATCAATTTCAGTGTTAACTTCGTCTTCTGACAAATCAGAATCTTGGCTATGAGTGATATCAATGAGATCGCCATGCTTTGGCGTACTTCGATACCCAGATAAGTTATGGTCTTCAAGAAACGTTGTAGCCCCGTCTAGCACTTCGCAACGGCCTTCAATAACACTCAATTCATTAAATGACTTACCAAAAGCAGATCGATTAGTGTTTGGAATACTAAGTAAAACGATTTCATCAGGGTTCGGGCTGACGATTCTCGGTACAACTACGCTTACTGAAGAAGCATCGTTTAGATCAACCAGCAGAGTCAGAGGCATAAAATCTTTTTCAGTTGCAATGCAGTACTCTGCATACATCGCTTTCAACTCTGGCGAATTGAAATACTGATAGTCATAGGTAGTGCCGTATTTGATGTTATAAGTAACATCTATTTCCAATCCTCTATATTTTCGCAGCTCAGGAATGTCAGAAGGCTCTAATACCGGGTAAACCTCAGTTCCTTTTATCCATGCTTCATTAGGTGTTAATCCATGCAACCTTTTTAATTGCGAGTTATGGTAATCACGAACATAGTTGGTAAATTTTTGATGGAATTGTTCAAACGTGTATTTTGCGTCTTTCTTGATATTTGCTTCGGAATATCGGCTTGGATCGAAAGGGCCACAATATCCTTCTAATCCTTGGAAAAATTCTAACCTCAAGCGATTCACAAAATTCTCGACAAACCCTTTTGAGCATGGCTTTCTTACTTCGGTTGTTTCAAATACTCCTTGAATCTTTTGTAATAAACTTTTGGTCATTGCTGAGCGGTAGGCTGTACCAGCATCCATGACCGCTAAACGCATACACCCGTGTTGAATATAAGTAGGGTCTGGTTTTCTATTAATAGCATGATGAATTGAGGCAACAACGTAGCTAGAGGCTTCTTTATTCTTGCCTACTTGAATGGCATAACCTAATAAACTGGCCGTACCAACATCAAATACAAGCGCCATCGAAACAGTTCCTCGATAGTACTTTTTACCGTTAACAAACTTAACAATGCCAACGTTAAAGTGAGCCATATCGAGTTCTACGCGATCTAGTGGAATCGTGATGTCGTACTTCTCTAATTTTTGTTTATATTTGTTTTTTGCGTATGATTCGCCATAGCGAAGGCGATCATACTCATAGGGACCTAATGACCGTGCTCTGCGCATAAGAGTTTTAGCGCATGGAGCATTACCCTCATAGCCCAGTTCTTCATAGTTCATAGCTAATAAACGTTGTGTAGCTGCAACTGACTTACCATTTTCTTTTAAGTGGTGTTTGTATAAATATTCCCACACCAAATCATCCACATCTTGCGTCAATCCAGCGTCACGATTTCGTTTGTTATTTAAAACCTGTGGAGCTGCGCTATAACCATCCCTTTTAAATTTTTTAAAATCCTTACACAAGGTTGAACGGGCGTAACCTATGGTATCGTTAGCTTCTCGTTGGATATCTTCAACTAATCTTTCTACATCTTTGGTCGGATATTTCTTAGCCAACATGGCATAGAAATACTTTTCTCTACGATTGATTTCTAGCAGTTGTTCACTAGTTGCTCCTTGCATAGACGGAGCCTTAGCAAGCTCCTGAATAATTGTGATTTTCCCTTTCTTGATCTCTTCCAATAAATCTACAAAAGGTCGCATGAACATGTGATGACCTTCGCGCTCAATGAATAATTCTTGAGTAGCTTCATTTACAGCTCTGACAACAGCTTTTTTTCCCATGTATTCCAATTTTTTATCTTGAAGAGAACTAAGTGTGATACCTCTAGCCATACTTCACCTCCAATGGCAGATCCAAAGAAAATGGTTTTTCGAAGTCAATATGAACTTTTTTTTGAGCGATTAGTGCCGGAGCGAAAGCAGGTGATGCATTAAAACGTGAACACATCTCATACAAGTCACCAACGCATTTAACATCTGTTAAATGTGTAAAAGCTAAATCTAAATCATAGCGTGAAAAGTCATAAGCTCTGTATTGGTAGAAACGCGCAAGGTTCTCAGCTTTGATAGGTTTATAAAAATCATCTTCAGTATGAACTGAAAGAGGACGGTTATACAGATCTAGAAATTGTTCACTCAATAGTTGGTGTTTGGTATAGACCGATTCGTTATTGGCAAAGATATTGGGTTTTAACTCAATGAATTCGATCACGTCACCTTCAGGCGTTCTTCGTTTTCTAACAACATCCGGGGTATAGCGAGTATTTTTTCCTTTGATATTAAAAACAAAGCTTTGAGCCTGACCAGCCCATGCAAACACATCATCATCAAACTCTTGTTGCAGCATGAAACTAGTCTCGAAGCTGCTTTCAGGTCTGAACGTTTTTCTCATTTGGATAGAGTTAAAGTAAGTCGCTTTTTTCTTTCCGTAAAATCGAATTTGTTTTGGAAACACCATGTTGCACCTCCTTAATTATATGCTACATTCCTCAGGGTGTATTAATAGTTTTGATCAAATGTTTTGAATTTGTCAAGCTGTTTTGCTACATTTCTCAGTATGTAATTTAGGGTCGGTAAAAAAATGAGAATTGAACAGCTTTCAAAATACGCGGATATTTCTACTGGGAGGTCTTTTCGTGGAGCCATTAAAAAGGCTGCCGACATGGGCTTTAAGGTGATCCAAATAGGAGATATTGTTTTTGATAAAGGCGAAGCAACCTTAGATTTTGACAAGTTAACAGAAACTGAAATAAATACTTCAAGGAAAGTTGAATGTTTAAACAACGGTGATCTAATCATGGTCACTAAAGGACGAGAAAAGCATCTTGTATTGCTTAATGATGTGCCTGATAAACTAATATGTACTCAACATTTTCTAATTGTTAAACCTAAGTCGGAATTTTCAACGGTAACTAGCTTATTTTTAAAATCTTATTTAGAAACCAATTTTTCAAAGGATTGGATAGAAGCAAATTCAGGTGGTAACTATCAAAGTACTATTGGTAAAGGGATCTTAGAGAAGATGCCGCTCCCAGATTTGACTGACGAAAGTGGTAGTGATTTCATCGAGTACGTATTAAACGTCAATGCTGAATTAGAAAAATATCATCAATTAATAGAAGCAAGAAAAAACCAAGTAGCCGGGTTAATAAGTGAGATGGTGAAGCAATGATAACCAATGAACTAACAATAAAATATGTAGAAGCTTATAAAGGCAGCGATTTGTTGCCAGCTAATTTAGATGAAAGACTTTCTTTTCTTGCGCTTCTAACTATCGATTTGCTCGCCAATATAGAGGATGGGAAATATCAAAATTTCTTAGAATCACTTCTGGTTTCTGACGATATTAAATCGATTGACGTGGAAAAATTTGATTTCACTGACTCAGAAGAGTTAGTTGTAAAACAAGCAATAGCGCATTTGAATGATGAGAAAATCAATAAGCTCCTGAGTAGATTCAATGAAATACATGAAGCTTTTGACTTAAGTAAGTTGACGCGTTTCGAATCAATTACATTATACGAACAAACTCTCAAATTATTGCAAGAACCAAAAGTCTTTGAATTGATCCACAGTGATGCGAAAGGTTTTGATTTTCAACTGCGGCCCGATGATTTTTCTAGATTGATAGCAAGTATCGTCAAAAGTAATGAGAAATTAGCTGTATATGATGCAATGGCATCGACTGGTGAATTAAGCAATTTTCTTGCTCAATTAAACCCGCACTGGCACTTTACAACTGAGAGCTTGCTTCAAAACCCTTACTACCTTGTACACAAGTTTGTGCTAGCCGGGAATGACGATTGTGTAGTGAGCCAGAGTTATTCACTCAATAGTACTCCATTTATAAAACCCTCTACTTTTGACTTAGCGTTTGCGCTGTATGAGCCAACTGCCGTTAGAAAAGCATCTGGTTCCGATGTCAAAAAGTCTTGTGAAGGCGGGGCTTTGAGTGGTCACTATGACCCAAAAAGAATAGATCTAGATATAATTTCATCTCAATATAACGATCACGCACTTCTTCAACACCTCGTTTGGTCAATAAATAAAACTGGCTTAGCGATAGCATTTGTTGGACGAGGCGCATTGCAGCGCATAGAAGAAGCAAAGTCTCGCAAATATCTCATTGAAAATAATTACGTTGATGGAGTTATTCAGCTACCAACTAGTTTAATAAGTGCAAGAACAGTTGATTTGTTCGCTTTAGTTCTTCGTAAAAATAAACAAACAAATGACATTGTGTTTATCGATGCATCTTCTTATTTCAATCGTGATATCAAGCGCAACAGACTAATTCGTGAAGATGAAATAGCAAATATTCTCGCTGCACGGAAAAACATTCCTGACATTTGCCAAGTAATAACCAATGGGCAAGTTGAAAAGTTAAGTTTGATTGATGAAACCACAAATGAATCTAATTTCTCTTTAAACGTTCCAGCTTACATAAGCAGAAGCAAAAAGATTATAGATCCCACTTCGATTGATGAGTTAATTGACGAACTTACTTTAATTCAAAGTAACACGAATCAGTTATTCGACAAATTAATGAAAAAAATTTAAAAGTAATTGTCATTCATTATCAACAAATTAACTCTCAACCTGTTGTTTTTATACATATTTGTATAATGACAAGATTAGCTACCTCTTCTATAAAACTTAATGTTTAAGTAGAAGAGGTAAGCGATATGGAACATATAGATAGTAACCAAGAAAATCCTGAATATAGTGATTTTCAGATCGACACATTAAAAACATATTTACGTGAAGTAACCGTTGTTTCTGTGGTAGATAAACTAGACGGAGAGCTGATAGAAATGGCTCAAGTGCTACACGGCTTTGTTGAGCTTGATGAAACACAAAGGTTTTCACATGATGATATTGTGATTTCATCACCGATACAGATTTCATCTAATCATAATACTCGATTTATAACAAAATCCGGCTCTCAATATGTGAGTTGCAATGAGGTAGAGTACGTCACATTAAATGGGCAAGATTGGCTTAAAATGCGGCAAACACTGATGAATCCAAGAGATATTTTGATTATGAAATATCTCTCTTAGTCAAAAGATAAACGAAAAGGACTTAACTGCTCCTTTTCTTTTATCTGGACATTGACGTGATTATCAAAATGATACACACTAGCTCAAATACGTAATTAGTATAATAAGTTAGATGGAACTAGAAAACGTCAATTACGCACAAAAACAACGTCTCGCTTTCATTGATTTTAAATTGATGTTCACAAGCTCAGTAACGCGTAACGAAATCATCCAACGCTTCGAATGCGGTACTGCCGCTGCTTCCAGAGATTTAGCTCTTTATAAAGAGCTTGCACCTAAAAACCTGTCGTATAACACAACAGAAAAGCAGTACATCATAGAGTCCAACTTTAAACCACTCTTCAATCATGATCCGCGAAAGACACTGGTTAAATTAGCTAATGAGATATCAGACGGTTTTGATTCGATTGGCGATACAAAATTTCCAGTCGAAGCACTGTAGTGGTCAATAAAATTTGGCCACAGCTTTAGAATCTTGGTATCTAACCTCAGATTCATTTGGCGCTAAACCGGCATTATAATGATGTGGCCTAACGTTGTTGTAATACCCGTTGATATAATCACTCACACTATATTTAGCATCTTTAAAGTTTTCGTATCCAACCTTTGGCATCCACTCCGTTTTAAAGCTTCTAAAAAATCGCTCCATTGGCGCATTATCCCAACAATTTCCGCGCCTGCTCATACTTTGTGTAATTTTATAGCGCCATAAACGTTGACGATATTTTAAACTTGTATAATGACTACCTTGGTCTGAATGAAACATCAGTCCACTTGGCTTACCTCTGCTTTCATACGCGAGTTCAAGCGCTTTTAGCGTTAAGTTAGTATCTGGCGACAACGACATTGCCCAACCAACGACTTTACGTGCAAACAAATCAACAACGACCGCTAAATAGGCCCAGCGATTGCCTGTCCAAATATACGTCACATCACCGCACCACACGGTATCTGGCTCAACAACATCAAATTGTCTATCAAGCAGATTTGGAATTTCAAGGTGCTCATTACCACCGCGTTTATATGAATGTTGAGGTACTTGGCAGCTTTCAAGCTTTAATTTAACCATTAGCTTAGCAGCACGATAACGACTCAATTCAAAATCATTGTTCGTTGCTATTGCCGCGATTGTCCGCGCCCCAGCTGAGCCGCCGCTCATTGCATGTATGGCTTTAACTTCAGCTTCTAGCCTTATTTGCTCTGGCGTCGGCGTTGTATCCCGTATAGCCCAATATTTATAGCTGCTACGATGCACATTGAATACGTTACACAGCACGCTAATTGGGTAACGCTCTCGTTGATTTAGTTTCTCAATTAACGAGAATTGTTCAGGGAGTCGGACATCAAGAGAGCGGTAGCCTTTTTTAATATATCCTTTTCTAATTTAATGCGTTGGATTTGCTTTTTAAGTTCGCGGATTTCAATTTGTTCGGGCGTCATTGGTGAAGCAGATGGTGTCTGGCCACTCCGCTCTTGCTTTAATTGAGTAACCCACTTACTGACGGTTGATTTACCCACCCCCATCGCTTTGGCTGCTTCTTCTTGAGTATAACTTTGGTCAACTACAAGCTGAGCTGTTTCTAATTTGATTGCCGCAGAATACGTTGCGCGTTTTAATTTCGTCATTTTTTCACCCAAATTTGTATGCTTATTAGCATAACATTTCTTTCTTAATGGGTGGCCAAAATCACTGTACCACTACA
>NZ_AUTH01000096.1:0-36275 GCF_000497975.1 Pseudoalteromonas sp. TB41
TTGCCACATGGAGTGGGTTTGTTTATGTCGCTTTCGTGATAGATGTTTTTTCACGATACATTGTAGGTTGGCGTGTATCAACGACAATGCACACAGAGCTTATTCTTGATGCGTTAGAGCAAGCTATTTGGCATCGTGGCAACCCCGAAGGGTTAATTCACCACAGCGACAGAGGCAGCCAATATTTGTCTATACGATACACTGAGCGACTTGCTGAAGCTGGAATTCAAGCGTCTGTAGGCAGTGTGGGTGACTCTTATGACAATGCATTGGCTGAAACAATAAATGGATTATTTAAAACAGAGATTATTCGCAGAAATGGCCCGTGGAAGAATGTTGATGCTGTTGAATACGCAACGTTAGAGTGGGTCAATTGGTTTAATAATCAACGCTTATTATCTTCAATTGGGTATATTTCACCAGCTCAATATGAAACAGACTACTATGATAATTTAAACGAGTCAGGTAAAGTGGCCTGACTTAAACAAACTGGTCTCCGATGAACTCGGGGCGATTCAGCGTCTCTATAAGCAATGATGAAGGCCAATTAAGCGGCGTACTGGTTGGTCTTTATTTAAATAGTGATCCAACAATCGAACGCTACCTACCAAGGCTAATTAGCTTTGCGAGTTATACAGCAGTGTTCCTGCAAAAGTGTTTTTTAGAAGATAAATCAAGCTCACAGCAATCACTATTTAGTGCTGTTGAAGCTATGTCGAAGGTAGGCACGTGGGAATACAAAATCTCAACCGGCGAGCTAAATTATTCACCCGAGGTTTATAATATTTATGGCCTTGATAAGCGCAAACCGCTCACGACCACACAAGCGATTGCGCATTATGCTGGTGAAAAAGAGCAAGCGCGTATTCGTGATTTTTTTAATCGTTTGCAAACACATGGCCTTCCTTATTGTGAAGATTTTGAGTTTGTAGATGCTCATGGCAATAAAAAGTGGGTACGTACGAGTGGTCACCCTGTTTTTAATGATGATCATCAGGTTATTAAAGTGCATGGTGCTTTTGAAGATGTCACTTTAGAGTATGAATTAAAGGCCAAGGTTGATGATAAAAATAATCGCCTTGAAGCTATTTTAAATAACTTAAATGATGCAGTGATCACTATTAATCAGCAAGGCGTTATTGTTCACTGTAACTCAACCGCATTAACTATGTTTGGCTATAAGCAAAATGAAATGCTTGGCTTGTCGATTAACAACTTAATGCCTGAGCCTTATGCATCTAAGCATCACTCGTATATGCGAAATTATGAGCAAACAGGTGAGGCTAAAATTATTGGTGTTGGTAGGCAACTACCTGCAAGAAAAAAAGACGGCACTATTTTTCAAATAGAATTGTCACTTACCAAAGCAGTTAATGAGCAAAGCGTTGAATATATTGGTGTAGTTAGAGATATTAGTGAAAAACTCAAAGCGCAAGATACCATTTATAATTTAGCTTATTCAGATCCCATAACAGGATTAAAAAATAAGCGGTGGTTTGAGCGCGAATGCAGAAGTTTACTTCAAAGTGCCAGCATTAATAATGGCTATATATATGCTGCATTATTAGATATGGATAAGTTAGCGCAATTTAACTTTAAGTACGGTATTGAGGCGGGCAACGAAGCACTCATTTTAACGGCTAAAAAACTATCAAATGCGGTACAGGGCGAGTACAAGCTATACAAAAGCGGAGTCGATTCTTTTTTAATTATAAGCGCCAATATAAGTAATGACTTATCCTACCTAGAGCAACAACAACCAAGTATAGACTCTAAAATATTAGCGCTAGATAACTTCTCACATAAGATCAGTGATCTTGATGTGGTACTAAGCGCCTCGTTGGGCAGTACAATTATTAATGCGAGTAGAGACTCCTATAGCTCTATGTTTGATAAGTTGGAATACGCACTAAAACAAGCCAAAAAGTTGTCTCCTTTTGGTTATTACTTTGCAGATTTAGATGCATTAAAACGTTACGAACGTACCAATAAAATTCGTTACTTACTAATAAATGTTGATAAAAGTGATGAATTAACACTGGTACTACAGCCACAATTTATTAATGAAAATACCTTTAATTCAGCCGAAGCATTATTACGTTGGGATTCTGAGGAATTAGGCGTAATAAGCCCTGGGGAATTTATACCCCTAGCAGAAGAGAGTGAAGCCATTATTAAAATTGGCGATTGGGTGGTTGATCAAGTATGTAAGTTGCTGCATGAAGTCAGCCGAGCAGGAAAAAACACCTGTATTGCCGTTAACATTAGCGCTAAACAAATTGTAGCCCCCGATTTTAAGGAAAAATTGCTCGCCAGTGTTCATAAGTGGCAAGTGTCACCACGTAACTTAGTGATAGAACTGACCGAAACGACTTTAGTGTCAGACATCGAACTAGTAAAAGAGACTATGATTGAACTTAATAAAAAGGGCTTTAGGTTTTCAATTGATGACTTTGGAACAGGTTACTCAAGCTTGAGTTATTTGAAAGAGTTGCCAATTTCTGAGCTTAAAATAGATAAATACTTTGTCGATGGCATTATGGATACTGACGATAATTCAAGTAAAACTATTGTGAATATGATCATCGACATGGCCAGTGCTTTAGGCGTAAATAGCGTTGCTGAAGGCGTTGAAGAACCTGCGCAATTTAATTATTTAAAGCAGCGCGGTTGCAACTTATTTCAAGGCTATTTATTTTCAAAGCCACTGCATATTGCACAGTGGAAAGAACGCCTTTAATAAACGGCAACGGAGCGCGGGCAACGGGCAACGAGTTTCGGGGAACCACCGCGTTTTAATTGTTTTGTAGGCGGGGCTTTACGACGCGCACATGTAACTTTTTTAAAGATTAAAGGCGAAAGGTTACGAGCGACGTGGCGCGGGTAAATTAAAATTTTTTGTAGACGTAGAGCTTGCTCACCTTAGCCGCAGGGCGGCTTATTGTTATATTTGTTAATGATTTTATTTACCACAGAGGTAAAGAGAACACAGAGTAAGTTATTAGGTGCTAGGGAAGTGACTAGGTGTTAGGACTTATAGCCCGAAACCCGCTATCCGTAGCTCTTCTCTGTGTAGCGCGTAGCGCCTCGGTGTTCTCTGTGGTAAAAAATATTTTTGGCGGGGCTTTACGCCGCGCACATGTAACTTTTTTAAAGGTTAAAGGCGAAAGGTTACGAGCGACGTGGCGCGGGTAAATTAAAATATTTTGTAGACGTAGAGCTTGCTCACGGTAGCCGCAGGGCGGCTTATTGTTATATTTTTTAGTTATTTTATTTACCACAGAGGTAAAGAGAACACAGAGTAAGAGATTAAAGTGACTAGGTGCTAGGACTTATAGCCCGAAACCCGTTACCCGCAGCCGTGGCTTTTCTCGGTGTATCAAAATAAACTATAATTTTATTTTTAATAATGAAGTTATGAATTAACTTTAGATATTACTGAGGATACTTAGAAAATAGTGGGGCGATTGACGGGGCTCGAACCCGCGACAACCGGAATCACAATCCGGGGCTCTACCAACTGAGCTACAACCGCCACTACATACACCTTGTTTGGTGTGGCGCGCATAATACATAATATCCCCATGCTTGTGAAGCAAAAAATCAAAAAAATTAAACTTATTTTAAGTATTCTATATTTAAGCTATTGGCAACGGGCAACGGGCAACGGGCAACGGGCAACGGGCAACGGGCAACGGGCAACGGGCAACGGGCAGATCGAAACTCGAATCCCTAACCCTGAGGCTTTATACCGCGCAAGATTTTCTTCTCTGTGTAGTGTGTAGCGCCTCGGTGTTGTACTCTGTGGTTCAAAATGGTTTGTAGGCGGGGGTTATCACGCGCAGGTGGTTTTAGGCAATAAACTTATTCACAAAGAGGTTAAGAGACGCTGCGCTTTTAGAGCTAGTGAAAAAACAATTAATCATTCGGGCTCATGGTTATTGTTTTCTCATTTACTCCTCATTCACCTCTCTTTGTGCAAAAAGATCTTAAAGAGATTTTATTCACCACAGAGGGTTAGTGCACACAGAGGAAATGATTAAAGACATGTTTTATTTGTTTTGTCTTCTCTGTGGAGCGTGAAGCGCCTCGGTGTACTCTGTGGTTCAAAATGGTTTGTAGGCGGGGGTTATCACGCGCAGGTAGGTTTTAGGCAATAAACATATTCACAAAGAGGTTAAGAGACGCTGCGCTTTTAGAGCTAGTGAAAAAACAATTAATCACTCGGGCTCATGGTTATTGTTTTCTCATTTACTCTTCATTCACTTCTCTTTGTGCAAAAAGATCTTAAAGAGATTTTATTCACCACAGAGGGGGCAGAGCACACAGAGGAAATGATTTTTGTCTTCTCTGTGAAGCGCGTAGCGCCTCGGTGTACTCTGTGGTGCAAAAAATTAAAACACTATTTACCACAGAGGTCACAGAGGAAGAGATTAAAGACAAAGATTTTAGGTTTTAGGTAGAGATTAAGCCAAGCATGATGTTTGTATTGAACGTGAGCGGTGGTTATCCCGCGCATTTTATTAAACCCTGCGCGAGGTAAACTCCCGCCTACGGGTATAAAAAACCTTGCTATATTAACCGTAAGGTTTTTAAATTCCTCGAACCTCGAACCTCGAACCTCGAACCTCGAACCTCGAAATACGCTGTTGCAAACACGTATTAAAGATTTACAATACAATAAACAACACCGCTAAACTGCTTAATAACACTATCAGGAGTTAATATGGATTCAATACTCAATTGGCTGAATGAAAATTCAGGCTTAATCTTACACTACGGTATTCAAGCAGTCATAGCGCTTGTTATATTTTTACTGGGTGGACGAATTGCTAAATTTTGTGCAAAGTTAACCGAAAAAGCATTCGACAAGAAAAAAGTAGATAAAGCGGTTTCATCGTTTGTCTCTAGTATTGTATATGCCATTGTATTTGCAGCCACTATTTTAATGGCGCTGTCACAAATTGGCATCGAAACCACATCATTCATTGCTATTTTAGGTGCGGCAGGTTTAGCCGTTGGCTTAGCACTGCAAGGGTCGTTATCTAACTTTGCGTCAGGCGTATTAATTATTCTACTTCGCCCATTTAAATCAGGTGACTACGTTGAAGCGGGCGGTAAAGCCGGTACGATTAAAAAAATCGAAATATTCTCAACTGAAATGCGCACACCCGATAACAAAGTTATTGTAATGCCTAATTCAAAAATCATGTCAGATGCAATTATTAACTACTCGCGCGAATCAACACGCCGCGTTGACCTTGTGATTGGTGTTGGCTACGACGCCGACTTACGAAAAGCAAAAGAAGTACTTAAATCAGTGCTTGATAACGAATCGCGTATTTTAAAAGATCCTGCATACAATGTATCAGTTTCTGAACTTGCCGATTCAAGCGTTAACTTTATAGTGCGCCCGTGGGTTAACTCAGAAGATTACTGGCCAACATACTGGTCATTAATGGAAAATATTAAAATAGCGTTAGATGACGCTGACATTACTATTCCGTTCCCACAAATGGATGTTCACTTTCATAAGCAAGACTAATTTTTAAAATATTTATTTTATTAAGGCAGCGATCATATGAGATTGCTTAGCATGTGCGCTGCTTTTATAAATAAGTATACATATTATATTTACAGGGTTATTTTTTAATGAAATTAAAGCTTTTATCAATTTTAGTAGCAGCCTCAGCTACAACCAGTGCATTTGCATCAGAAGAAGAACAAAAAACCTGGGAAATAACCAGTGAAGTGGGTGCTATTATTACCAGTGGTAATACAGAAACAACTACCCTAAAAGGTGGTATCAAAGTTTTACATAACTTAGAAAGCTGGAACAATGAGTATAAGTTAGACGGCATCTACAAAGAAGATGAAGTAGAGAACGAAAACGGTACAAAAGAAAAACAGCGTACTAACGAAAAGTACTCTATTTCAGCGCAGGGTAATTACAAATTAAACGAAAAGCACGCTCATTTATTTATTTATGGATCACACGTATCTGACTACTTTGGTGCATACCGAAGTGAATCAGTTATTTCAGCGGGTTATGGTTTACGTTTATTAAACGAGTCAAACATGAAACTAAACGCTGAAATTGGTCCGGGTTATAAGTATTTTAAATACCCAGATATTAGCGAAGAGGTTGATGAAAACGGCAACTCATTAGCAGGTGAATACGAAGGTGAAGTGATAGCTTTAGGTAAAATGGACTTTAGCTGGAAAATTTCAGACAACGCGCGTTTTACTCAGTTAGTGTCAGTAGAATATGGTGATACAAACACTAAAACTCGTTCAGAAACCGCACTGCTAACTAAAATTAACGGCTCACTTCAAATGAAAGTGGCTTATAATATAACCAATAACTCAGATGTTGCTGATGATAAAGAAGCAACAGATACAGAAACCTCATTAACATTGGTTTACAGCTTTTAACAACAAGTGGTAAATTAATTGTAATAAAACTATAAAAGGGGCTAAAGTCCCTTTTTTATTTACTGATAAATAATGTATGATACCCACCAATTTTTGGTTGTAGACCTAGGGAAATACCTACTCGTGAACGTTATTAAATATTTATTAAGTACCTTTGTACTTATTTGTAGCTTTAGCACATTAGCATTTGCGCCAACAGCCGCTCAACTTGAGCAGTTTCAAAAGTTACCTAAGTCACAACAACAGGCACTGGCAAAGCAATATGGCGTAGATATTTCAAGCCTGGAAGGTGCCGGTAGTGCAAGTGGCAAAAATAACGAGCAAGACAAACCCACAGTAGGTGAGCGCAATACAACTGACGAGCAACCACTCACAGATGAAGAACGATTCAAACCTGAAAATGACGCAGTAAAACCATTCGGTTATGACCTATTTGCTGGCGAACCAACCACATTTATGCCTAATGAAAGCGCTCCCGTTCCAGATACGTACCTAGTAGGGCGTGGCGATCAGCTATTAATCAACTTTTATGGTAAAGAAAGCGAAAGCTTTGAGGTTATTGTTGATAGAGAAGGGCGTATTAATATTCCCGATTTAAGCCCTGTACAAGTAGCGGGTTTAACGTTTGCTGAAGTTAAAGAACTAATTAAAGTGAAAGTAGAACAAGAGGTTATTGGCGTTAAAGCGTTTGTATCGCTTGGCAAGCTTCGTAGTATTCGTATTTTAGTTTTAGGTGAGGCATACAAACCAGGTAGTTACAGCGTATCGTCGCTCACTACTGTGTCACATGCATTATTTATTAGTGGTGGCGTGTCGGATATTGCATCACTGCGTAATATTCAAGTAAAGCGTGGTGGTAAACTTGTTGCTAATTTTGACCTTTACGATTTACTTATTCGTGGTGATAGCAGCAACGATATTATTTTAAAACCTGGCGATGTGGTGTTTATTCCATCGGTAGGAGAGCAAGTAACGGTTGAAGGTTTAGTAAAACGCCCTGCTATTTTTGAGCTGAAAAAAGGCGAAACAGCAAAACAATTATTAAAAATGGCAGGTGGAATTAAACCCAATGCTTACGCTAAAAGTGTGATTGTTGAGCGCTTTAACAACCAACACAAAGAAGTACTTTCGGTCGATTTTAGTAAAAAACAGGTTAACTACATTCCACGAGATGGCGATCGTATTCGCTTTAGCGCGATTGGTGAGCAGTACCAAACTTCAATTAGCTTAATTGGTGCCGTAGTACGCCCTGGTAATTACCAGTGGTACAAGGGTAAGCGAATATCAGACATATTAGGCTCAGTACGTGGTGACTTATTACCACAGGCCGATTTAGACTATGCATTAGTAGTGCGTGAAACTAACGTAAATGGCGATATTGAAATTCACCAATTCGATTTAGCAAAGGCCATTACAAAAAACACTGAAAACAACTTACAGTTAAATCCTAACGATAAAATTATTGTATTTAGTCGCTTTGAAGATAAACAACGTGAAGATATAGCGCTTGCAAATTTAGCGTTAACTAAAGAGCAGCAAAACCAACAAAGAAAAGCAGAGCTTTGGCATGAATACCAACAAAAAGAGTTCGACAAATTCGTTGGTGTATCTACTAAAAAGGCAGAGTTTGAAGAGCCTAATCCAAACTTAAGCATGTCGCAAATGCTAGAGCTAAAGCTTAAAGAGCAAGAAGAAAATGCAAAAAGCTATGCACTATTTAGCCGCCATAATTTACTTAAACCGGTAATAGCTAAGTTAGAGCAGCAGGCTGGTGTAATGCAGGCGATGCAAATAGTGGAAATTAGCGGCAGTGTAATGTACCCAGGCATTTACCCGTTAATGGAAGGCGGTGAAGTAAAAGACCTAATTACTGCCGCAGGCGGCCTGTTAGAATCGGCTTACACACAACAAGCTGAAGTAACAAGAATTGCCAATAACGATGTATCAAACATTGAGCATATTAAGTTTGACCTTAAAAGCGCCATGCAAGGTAAAACAGCATCTAATATTTCATTACAAAGTAAAGACAGCGTAAATATATTTGCTATACCAAATTGGCAAGAAAACTTAAAAGTAGAGCTTAAAGGTGAGCTTAAATTCCCAGGGACTTACACTATTCGCCGCGGT
This sequence comes from Pseudoalteromonas sp. TB41, assembly GCF_000497975.1. Lineage (NCBI taxonomy): Bacteria > Pseudomonadati > Pseudomonadota > Gammaproteobacteria > Alteromonadales > Pseudoalteromonadaceae > Pseudoalteromonas > Pseudoalteromonas sp. TB41. The sequence goes on from NZ_AUTH01000096.1 coordinate 8,563, forward strand.
GAAACCTTAAGTAACTTACTAGAACGCGCCGGTGGCTTTTCTGAGTTTGCAGCAACCAATGCCGCTGTATTTACTCGCCAATCAATTAAAAAGCAAGAGCAACAACAGCTAGCGCGTTTATCTACCGAGCTTCGCCGTGATATAGCATCAAAAAGCTTTCAAAGTTCAGTAAGTAGCAACACACTAACTTACGAAGAAATGAATAAGTTGCTAAAGGACCTTGCTAACGTTGATGCCGTAGGCCGTTTAGTTATAGATTTACCGCTTATTGTTAACAATCAACAAAACTTAGTACTGCAAGATGGCGATGTACTTTATGTACCGAGTGAACGCGACTCAATTAGCGTAATAGGTGAGGTTAATTACTCTACCTCGCACCTTTACAAAGAAGGTATCAGCGTAGACGAATACATAGACCTAAGCGGTGGCTTAAAAGAGCGCGCTGCTGATGACCGTATTTACATTATAAAAGCCAACGGCTCGGTACAAATACCAAATACCGGCAATTGGTTTGCAGTTAATAACGCAAACCAACTTGAACCAGGCGATACCATTGTTGTCCCACTAGATGCAGGCCATATGGATAAGCTAACGCTTTGGAGCACCGCAACACAGATTCTATATCAACTAGGTGTAGCAGTAGCAGCCATAAGCGGTATTTAATATAATGTAGGTGCGAGGAAAGCTTGGAGCACATGGCTATGGGCTATGGGCCTAGAGCTCGAAGCTCTCGGCCGATGCTGTATATAGCTACTAACTGGAGCTTAGTTAACAGTAAAGGTGTTAAAACCTGCTACATTTTAACTTTAAAGTATTACTTTAGAGTTAAAAATGAAATATGAAAACCTAGAAGTTTGGCAAAGAGCTTTTAAGCTAAGTTTATTGATTTATAAAAACTTTCAGCAGCTCCAGGATTATGGTCTAAAAGATCAAATGTGCAGATGCTCTGTTTCTGTACCTAGCAATATTGCAGAGGGGATGGAAAGAGGCTTTGAAAAAGAAAAAGCTCGTTTTTTATGGATAGCTAAAGGCTCCATAGGCGAATTAAAAACACAAGTAATGATTGCTTCAGAATTAGGATATATAAATAGCTTAAAAGCAGGTTATATCCTTGAGGAATGTGAGGTAATTGCAAAGATGCTAAGCAGATTGATAACGGTCATTAAAAATAGCTCTTAGCCAATAGCTCGTAGCCCGAAGCCATAACCTAGAACTTATGAGATTTAAATGGAAAACAACTCAAACAATCTAAACCAAGTAAATATGCCAATGCAAAATAATATTGCCGATGACGAAATAGACCTTCGCGAACTATTTACAGCAATTTGGCAAGGCAAATGGATCATTATTGCTATAACTACCTTGTTTGCTGTGGCATCTGTTTTTTATGCAATTAACCAGCCTAATATTTATAAATCAGAGGCTTTACTTGCCCCTGCTGAACAAGATAAAGCGGGTGGTTTAGGTACATTAGCGGGCCAGTTTGGTGGACTTGCAAGTTTAGCAGGTGTTAACTTAGGCGCCAGTGGTGGGGTTGATAAAACGCAAATGGCGCTTGAGGTACTAAAGTCTCGCAAATTTACCAGCGAATTTATTCAAAAGCATAATGTTTTGCCTGATTTAATGGCTGTTAAGTCATGGGATCGTGAGACAAACACAATTATTTATAATGAACTGGTTTATAACAAAGCTGAAAAAAAATGGCTGCGAGAAGTGAAAGCCCCATTTAAAGCAGAGCCATCAATGCAAGAGGCGTATAAAGCATTTTCACAACTAGTAACTGCAAATACAAATACAGAAAATGGAATGGTTACAATTGCAGTTGAGCACGTATCGCCTTATATTGCCCAGCAATGGGTTAATTGGTTAATACTAGATATAAACTCCACCATGAAACAACGTGATGTAGTTGAAGCGAATAAAAGTACTGAGTTTTTAATGAACCAACTAGAAAATACAAAAGTAGCAGATATTCGTGCAGTACTTTACAAACTAGTTGAAGAACAAGCAAAAACTATAATGTTCGCTAATGTGCGCGACGAATATGTATTTAAAACGATAGACCCAGCAATAGTACCTGAACAAAAATTCAAACCCAAAAGAGCATTAATATGTGTATTAGGTGTTTTGTTGGGGGGGATATTTAGTACTTTACTCGTTTTATTACGTCATTTTATTAAAAAAGGTTAATGTTGTTTTTGGTTATAGCCCAATTACCTATCTAAAACCCGAAATTTAAGAGAAGATTAAATGTATATACCATATGAAAAAATTAAAATAGGCGTAATTGGTTTAGGCTATGTAGGCCTGCCTCTTGCCGTAGAGTTTGGTAAAAAATATCCAGTTTTGGGTTTTGATATAAACCAAAAACGAGTAGATGAGCTAAGTGCTGGGCATGATGCAACATTAGAAGTGAGCGATGAAGAGCTTAAAGATATAAAGCAGCTGAATTTCTCTTGTAATAAGCAAGAATTAGCAAGTTGTAATGTTTATATTGTGACGGTGCCTACTCCTATTGATGAAAGTAACGCACCAGATTTAACTCCACTTCGCAAAGCGTCTGAATTATTGGGTGAGTTTGTTCAAAAAGGGGATGTTGTGATATACGAATCTACAGTATACCCAGGTGCAACCGAAGAGGTATGTTTGCCTATTATCGAAAAAGTATCAGGCTTAGTATTTAATAAAGACTTTTTTGCTGGTTACTCTCCTGAGCGAATTAACCCTGGCGACAAGGTGAATACGCTAACCAAAATTATTAAAATAACATCGGGCTCTACGCCTGAAATTGGTGAGTTTGTAAATGAGTTATATGGCTCAATTATAATAGCAGGCACGCACTTAGCTGGCTCAATAAAAGTAGCCGAAGCGGCAAAAGTAATTGAAAATACCCAGCGAGATTTAAATATTGCGATTATAAATGAATTTGCAAAAATATTTAATCGCTTAGGTATTGATACAGAAGAAGTCCTTAATGCAGCAGGTACAAAGTGGAACTTTTTAAAGTTTAAACCTGGTTTAGTAGGTGGGCATTGTATTAGTGTTGATCCTTATTATTTAACCCACAAAGCCCAGGAAGTAGGCTATCGACCTGAAGTTATTTTAGCTGGGCGCAGAATAAACGATGGTATGGGTGAGTATGTAGCTACGCAATTAGTTAAAAAGCTGTCAAGCCAAAAAATTCATGTTGATGAAGCAAAAGTATTAGTCCTTGGCTTTACTTTTAAAGGTGATTGCCCCGATGTACGTAATACTAAAATCATTGACATAGTAAATGAGTTAAAAGACTTTAACATGTCGGTTGATGTTTATGATGACTGGGCAAACCCTGCAGAAGTAGAACATGAATATGGCCTGTCTTTAGTAAGTGAATTAAAAGAAAATCACTACGATGGTATTATTTTAGCTGTAGATCACAACGAGTTTAAAGAAATGGGGAGCGATGCTATTCGTAAATTCGGAAAACAAAAGCATGTTTTATATGATGTAAAACATGTGTTTGGCACTAAAGACTCAGATATCCGCCTATAACAAAGGACTTTAAAATGAAAAATTTTGCATTAATTGGTGCGTCAGGTTACATAGCACCACGTCACTTAAAAGCAATTAAAGAAACAGGCCATAACCTTTTAGTAGCCATGGATATTAATGATTCTGTAGGTATTATGGATAGCCATTTTCCTGATGCCGAATTTTTTACTGAGTTTGAAGACTTTACTGCATATGTTGAAGACTGTGCAATGAAGGGTCAAAAGCTCGATTACATTGCTATTTGTAGCCCTAATTATTTACATGCTCCGCATATGAAGTATGCATTAAAAAATGGCATTGATGTAATTTGTGAAAAGCCATTAGTGCTCCACTCAGAAGACATGGATATTCTTAAAGATTACGAAACCAAATACGGGGCAAATGTTAATTCAATATTACAATTAAGATTACACCCATCAATTATCGCTTTAAAAGAAAAAGTGGCCTCAGCACCAACAGATAAAGTTTTTGATGTAGATTTAACTTATATGACATCCCGCGGTAAGTGGTACATGAAATCTTGGAAAGGGTTTGACCACAAGTCAGGTGGAGTCGCTACCAACATTGGCGTGCATTTTTACGATATGTTGCACTTTATTTTTGGTGAGCTTAAACACAACGAAGTTCATTTTAGAGATGAAAAAACGACTAGTGGCTACCTTGAATACGAGCGAGCTCGTGTAAAATGGTTCTTGTCGATTGATGCAAATAACTTACCTGAAAATGCGGTTAAAGGTGAAAAGCTTACTTACCGTAGTATCACTATTAATGACGGCAATGACACTGAAGAACTTGAGTTTTCAGGTGGCTTTACCGACTTACATACTCAAAGTTACCAAAATATATTAGCAGGTAACGGTTTTGGAATTGATGAAAATAGAGTTGCTATTGAAACAGTTGAAAAAATTCGTGAAATGCCAATTGTTGAAGCTGGTAACAAAGCACACCCGTCACTATCGAAGGTATTGTAGTTATGAATTATCATGTGCATGAAAGCGCCATTGTTGATGATGGAGCTAAAATAGGCAATAACACGCGTGTCTGGCATTTTGTGCACGTGTGTAGTGGTGCGCAAATAGGTGAAGGTTGTTCGCTAGGGCAAAACGTATTTGTAGGTAACAAAGTTACTATTGGTAATAATGTAAAAGTACAAAATAACGTATCGGTTTACGATAATGTACATATTGAAGATGATGTTTTTTGTGGTCCTAGCATGGTGTTTACTAATGTGTATAACCCGCGTTCGTTTATTGAACGAAAAACTGAATATCGCGATACATTAGTAAAAAAAGGGGCAACGCTCGGCGCTAATTGTACAATTGTATGTGGTGTAACTATTGGTGAGTATTCACTCGTTGGTGCTGGTGCAGTAATAAATAAAGATGTACCCGCATTTGCGTTAATGGTGGGTGTTCCTGCAAAGCAGATTGGTTGGATCAGTAAATATGGTGAACAGCTTAATTTACCCATTAGCGGAACAGGTACTGAGAAGTGCGAGCATACAGGCGATACTTATCAACTAGCGGGTTCAACACTGACTTTAATTAACGAGTAATCATTAAATGCAATTTATAGACTTAGCAGCGCAGTACAAGCACTTAAAAACAAAAATAGATAAACGAATTCAAGATGTATTAGACCATGGTAAATATATTATGGGGCCTGAGGTGCAGGAGCTTGAAGAAAAGTTAGCTGAGTATGTAGGCGTAAAGCATGCAATAACGTGTGCTAACGGTACAGATGCTCTTACACTTGCCATGATGGTACTAAACATTGAAAAGGGCGACGCAGTATTTTGTCCAACGTTTACGTTTTTTGCGACTGCAGAAGTTATTGCTTACGAAGGCGCAACACCTGTATTTGTTGATTCAGACGAGGCTACTTTTAATATTTGTCCTGTCGATCTTGAAAAGCGTATACAAGCAACGATTGCTGAAGGTAAATTGACACCTAAAGCAATTATTGCTGTTGACCTATTTGGTTTACCTGCCAATTACCCTGAAATACAAAAAATTGCCGATAAATACAATTTAAAACTCGTAGAAGACGCTGCACAAGGTTTTGGTGGCAGTATTAATGGTAAACAAGCAGGAAGCTTTGGTGATATAGCAACAACCAGTTTTTTCCCAGCTAAACCTCTAGGTTGTTATGGTGATGGCGGTGCTATATTTACTAATAATGACGAATATGCAGAGTTAATTAAATCTTATCGTGTACACGGAAAAGGTAGTGATAAATACGACAATGTTCGCATTGGCATGAACTCTCGATTAGATACAATCCAAGCTGCAATATTGCTGGAAAAATTAGTAGAGTTCCCAACGGAACTTATTAATCGTAATAAAGCTGCTGACAATTACGAAAGAACACTAGCGGGGAAATATAAAACACCCCAAGTACCAAAAGGTTATATTAGTTCTTGGGCACAATATACTTTAGTTTCTGATAACCGAGATACAGAAATGGCAAAGTATAAAGAGCAAGGTATACCAACTATGATCTATTATGGTACATGTATGCATCAGCAATCAGCTTTTTCTCATTTGAATAATGAGATTCACAGTTACCCTATAGCAGAAAGGCTGGCTTCAAGCGTATTCAGTTTGCCCATGAGCGGCTATTTGGATGTTAGAAGTCAATTAGGGTCGAAATTATAAATATGATTTCTAAGTTACTAGGTGGTAAATCAGAATATACAAAAAATATATTGACTTTAATCACTGGGACTGGAGTGGCACAGCTAATCCCTATTACTGTGTCACCGATACTCACAAGGCTCTACTCACCTGAAGATTTTGGACTCATAGCGCTGTATTTAAGCTTAGTTTCTATAATTACAGTTTTGTGTACTTGCCGATATGAAATGGCATTAATGCTTCCTAAAAAAGATAGTGAAGTTAATGGGGTGGTTAAATTAATAACAATAATGGTTGTTTGTTCCTCATTATTTTTTTTATTTTTATTCTTATTCTTTGCCGAAAAAATAGCTTTGTTTTTAGGTAATGAACTACTATCAAACTGGTTATACTTGATCCCACTTTCAATTGTTTTAACAGCATTATTTCAAGTTTTAAATTACCTATTAATAAGAGAGGAACAGTTTAAAAATTTGGCTAGCAATAAAGTAGTTTCATCAGCGTGTAATGCTTCTGCCCAGTTAGGAGTTGGGTATACATTGAATTCATCTTGGGGATTACTACTTGGGCACATCGCTAATTTAAGTATATCAATACTATTAATACTGAGGCTTAAAAGTATAAGAAAGTATTTTAGATTTAGTAAATCCAATGCTCGGATTGCTGCGAATGAGTATAAGAAATTCCCACTATATGATATGCCTGCTATATTAATAAACCTTTTTGCTAACCAAATACCTTTATTAATATTAGGTAAGTTTTTTGGGCTTGGAGTGCTAGGGGCATACTCATTTATGTATAAAACTTTAATGCTGCCTATAGGTTTAATTTCAAATAGCGTTTTGGATGTTTTCAAAAAAAAAGCAACAATTGATTTTCAAAACGATGGGCACTGTATTGATATATATATGAAAACGCTTAAAAGGTTAGTTCTGTTAGGGGTTGTTCCATTCACTGGTTTGGCTTTTATAGCTCCTGAATTATTTGCTTTCATCTTTGGGGCTGAGTGGAGGTTAGCAGGTGAGTTTGCCCAATACATGGCACCAATGTTTTTTCTTAACTTTATTGCAAATCCGCTAAGTTATACATTTTTTATTGCAGGTAAGCAGTCTGCAAATCTAAAAGGGCAAGTGTTAATACTAGGGTGTTCAATTCTTTCTGCTTTAATTGGTTATTTTTTTAACGATGTATATTTATTTTTTTTGGTTCTTAGCTCTCTTAATTGCCTGATTTACATATTATATATTTATTTGTCTTTTAGATATGCAAGGGGTGATGATGCTACTTCGCTTCATTAAAAAAAGAGTACGTAAAATAACTGGTACAATCCCACTAAATATATTCTTTGTAAACATGTTGTTTCAAAGGGTTTTGAGAATTGATAGTAATTGTAAATACAATAAATGCTACACATCTCGAATTATGTCACCTGAAAAGTTAAAAATAAAAGGCTTGAAAGAAAATTCAACTGTACTAAAGAGCCTTGCTGTAAGTGGTGGATGTTATATACAAGCCAGTGAAGGGTTGATAATTGGGGAAGGTACTATATGGTCATTTAATGTAATAATAGTCAGTCAGGGCCATGATTTAAATGATTTAAGTGTAATCCCGAAGACGCGACCAATTGAAATAGGAAAAGAATGCTGGTTAGGTGCTAATTCAACAATATTACCAGGTGTAACTCTTGGTGATAAAACAGTTGTTGCTGCTAATAGCGTTGTTACTAAGTCTTTTCCTGATGGATATGTTGTAGTCGGCGGCGTACCAGCAAAAGTAATTAGGAATTTAAAATAATGTGTGGAATATCCGGTTTTGTCAGTAGTAAAAAGTTTGATAAAGAGGCTGAAAATAAAAAAATATTAGACATGAATAAATTGATCCACCATCGAGGGCCTGATGACAGTGGCTCATATGTTGGTGAATATTTTGCTTTTGGTCATACTAGGTTGTCGATAATAGATACTAGCGAAAGGGGGCATCAGCCTATGGAATACCTAGAGCGCTATGTTATTACTTTCAATGGCGAAATATATAACTACTTAGAGATTAAAAAAGAGTTGATATCATTAGGGTATACTTTTAATAATAGTAGTGATACGGAAGTTATTCTAGCAGGGTACTCGCACTGGAAAGAAGACATAGTTCATAAGTTAAACGGTATGTTTGCTTTTGCAATTTATGATATGGAGCTCAAAGAATGCTTCATTGCAAGAGATCGAACGGGGGTTAAACCCTTGTACTATTATGAAGATAATAACAACATATATTTCTGCTCAGAGCCTAAACAGTTGGTACTTAGTGGAATAGCTGAGGCTATTCCTAACCACAAAGCAATTAAAGAGTATTTAGCATTCCAGTTCCCCTTAAGTGAAAAAACTTTTTTTACGGGCATTAATAAGCTATTACCCGGTAATTACTTAAGTTATAAAGATGGGAAAGTTAACATAACTCAATACTGGTCAATTGATAACGTGAAGCCAAAAAGTAGTATTAGTTACGGGGATGCTAAGAGAGAAATATCTCAACTTATTAATGATTCTGTAAACCTTCGCTTGCGTGCTGATGTTAATGTTGGCTCATATTTAAGTGGTGGTATTGATTCTAGTGTCATTACTACTATTGCAAGTGAGTTGAAAAAGAATCTACAGACCTACACTTTCACATCGAAAAGTTCACCCAAGCATGATGAGTCTAAGTTAGCTAAAGTAACAGCGGAGCGATTAAATAGCGTTCATAAAGAGATAGAGATTGATTATTGCGATATCGAGAGTATTTGGAAAGAATCAATCTATTTTATGGATGAGCCTGAGGTTGGTTATAGTTTAATTCCTCAAGTAGAAATAAGTAAAGAGGTTGCAAAAGATTTAAAAGTAATTCTTGGTGGGCAAGGGGGGGATGAGCTTTTTTATGGTTATGGCTGGCATAGTCAATTAGCAGGCAACTTATTTACTGAATTAAAAGATGTTACTTTCAAGCATAAAACTAGAGTTTTTTATAATTTACTAAAGGCTTTGCCCGTAAAGGGAAAGGTGAAGTTTTTATTAAAAAGCATAAGTACCTCTAGTAACAAAGTCGATGAGTTGTATTTTAATAATTGGGTGTCCAATGGTGCTTACTCTCTATTGAAGGACCAAAGTATCTCGAGAAACTTTTCTAAAAAGCTGAATTTTGATGGTAGCTTACTTTCCATTAAAAAGTTTGAGTACAAGTATTGGTTACAGGCATTACTTCATGTTGAAGACAGAAGTAGTATGAGGGCAAGTTTAGAATCAAGAGTTCCATTTTTAGATTTTCGTATTGCAGAGTATGTGTTTCAATTACCACCATCATATATGATTAACGGTGAGTTAAATAAGAAAATATTAATAGATTCGCACATGGAAAAGTTAGATTCAAGGATAACAGGAAATATACATAAAAAAGGGTATGCTTCTCCTATAGAAGACTGGTTTAAGAATGAAAAAGTTAAAGGGTTTATAGACTCTATAATAACGGATGAGAGCTCTTTTATTTATGAGTTTGTAAGGTTTACTCCAGTAGCTAAATTAAGCGCCCGTCAAATATGGATGTTGGTATCCCTTGAAATATGGCACAAAACATTTATTACGAAAGAGTACAGCAATGCTTATTGATAGGGTGATAGGTATTATCAGGTATGTATTAAAAGTTAAGTTTAGGCGTAATGTTATTTCTATAGGTAGAGTTAACCTTGGTAGTGGTGTAAAGATAGTTGTTGAGGCTAATGCACATATTGAATTTGGGGATAACGTTACTATAAAAAATAATACAACCATATATGCTAAAAAAAATTCTAAAATAACTTTTGGAAATAATACCAGTACAGGGCATGACACAGAAATATCTGCTAACAAATCGATCACCATAGGAAGTGATGTTATTATGGGCGCCAATACATATATAACTGATTCAAATCACGGGTATTTAATGAGGGGTGTACCCTTTAGGGAGCAGCCAATGGAAATTGGAAGTGTGGAGATTGGTAATAATGTTTGGCTTGGGCGCAACGCTATGATTTTAAAGGATAGTAAGGTTGGTAGCGATACAGTTGTTGCTGCTGGTGCAGTTGTCACCAAGTGTTTTCCTGAGAATATAATTTTAGGTGGAGTACCAGCTAAAGTGATAAAGAGTATTTATGTGTAAAAATATAGTAATAGCTACAAATCTTAATGTTTGGTCAATTTCAAAAGGTGTTGGAGCTGCGTCTTTTTATAAAACTCTAGAGGTATATAACAATAATGGTTTTAATGTCCAGTTGTATACAACAGAGAAAAACTTGGAAATCCCCGAACTGGAGAACGTAAAAGTAATAGAACTCCCCAAGCTTAAAGAAATTAAAAGTAGATACTTTTACGCTTTAAGTAGAAACCTAAATTTTATATCTTACCAGTTAATATTTTTATTCTTTTACTTATTCAAACAAAAGAAACAAGTTGATGTATTTTACGCATATGAGGTTGAGTTTGTTCCAGTGTTGGGCTTTTTATCAAAAATGAATAAAAAAGTACTAATATCTCGATTTCAAGGGACTATATTGGCTCCTTTATTAACAAAGCCTTTATGGAAGTTAAAGTATTTTCCGCATTATTTCTCTATTAAAATTAAGTCATCTCTAACTATCATGACTGACGATGGAACTAAGGGGAAAGATGTTATAAAAAGCATTAGAGGTGATGATGATGATGTATTATTTATAAAAAATGGTGTAGATATTTCTAAAGGCAAAAAGTCTAATGTATCGAGTAACACAAAAATGTTGATTGAAGGCTGTAGGCTGTATGAACATAACTTTATATCTGTTTCAAGGTTACAAAGTTGGAAAAGGTTAGACCGTTCAATAAATGTTTTTCAAGAAGTCTTAAGATTTTTCCCTAACAGCCGTTACATCATTGTTGGTGATGGTGAAAAAAAATTAGAATTACAAAAAATTGTTACAGATAAAAACTTAGACGGAAAAGTCATTTTTACAGGTGGTCTTAACAAATCTGATATTAACGAACTTATGTTTAATTCAGATATCTTTTTATCCCATTATGAGTTATCTAATGTTGGTAACCCTCTTTGGGAGGCACTTAACAATGATTGTGTCGTTGTTACTATATCTAATGGTGATACAGGTAAAGTAATTGAAGATGGCGTTAGTGGTATCATCTCTACTGAGCATGACTATATGGATAATGTTGTTAAAATCAAAAAGGTACTATCGACTCCATCAAATATCAACTATTTAACTATTAATGGCAAGAATGTACTGAAAAAGTCAGTCACTTCTTGGGATGATAGAATGAAAGCGGAGCTTGAATTGGTTACGAATTTAATTAAAAAGTAGTAATTAGATGACGCGATTATTCTTAACATATTATTTTCTGCTTATTTTAGGGCCTATTGTTTTTATAGGGAATATTCCCCTATCTAGCTATTATTTCTTGTTAGTGGTAATGCTTTTCTTAGGGGGACTTATAAAAATAAAAGACAAAAATGATAGTTTCTTTGTCTTTATGCCATTTTATTTTAAGTGTTATTTACTTTTAATGAGTGTCTATTTACTAACTTATCTATTTAATTTTTTTGAGAGTGATTACGTAGCTAGCATCCGCGATTTAATCATTATTTACACACCGCTACAGTATATTATTCTCGTCAATTTACTCTGCTTTATTATATATAGGATAGAATCAGAGGAGCAAAGGATTTGTTTTATAAAGTCAATCATAAAAATGCACCTTTTTTTACTTTTTATTGTTGGAATTGTAGCAATCTTACAAATGTTTGATGTTTTTAATATGCAAAATATTTTGTCTAAATATTACGGCAGCTTAAATGTAGGTGTATGGCAAGAATATATAAAGTATAATCCCAGAGCTAGTGCAACATTTAACTTAGAGCCTAACACATTAGGGCTGTACGCCGGTTTTTCTTTAGTGTTATTTCATATATTTAAGAGTGAGTTAAAGCTAGGAAGTAAAAAAGCAATAGCAATTTTCTTTTTAGGTTTTATATCGTTAATTTTTTCCGGTTCATTTACCGGGATCATAGTTTATATGTTTTTAACAGTGACGTACCTTTTTCTATATAAAAAGCTAGGTATGAAAACAGTAATAGTTACACTAGTAGGTTTACTTGTTTTTACAAGCATATTTACAGCAGATATAGAGCGTAGCTTAGAGCGTCAAAAGATTGGAGATGGGAATATAGTACCAAGTAGTTTAAAAGCTCGAATGAATAATGCTTGGTTAACTACTTACCTGAAATTTGAAGAGGAGTTCATCAATGGAATTGGACCGAGTGCAATACAATTATCTCACTCAGCCGATAATGATTTCTTAGATAAATTTTTACGTTTTGGTATTGTTGGTGGAGTATCTAATATTTTTTTTGTAATTATTTTAGTGGTTTATCCATTGATCGTCCGAAACAGTAATAGTGACAAGTTTGTACGTAAGCTGTTCCTTTTTAGTTCACTAGTAGCTTTAGCTTTTGCTTTGGCATCTATAACAGGCAGTGCGTTTAAAGCAAAACGAATCGCAGAGTCATTATGGATTTTGTACTCCCTTCCATTTATTTATATATATACACAAAGAAAGCATGAAGCATCCATTATTAAAAGATGAAAAAGTAACTATACTAACGCCATATTTCCCAACAAATGATAATAAGTATGGTGGTATATTTGTTTACGATCAAACTAAAGTAATTGCAGAGTATGTTAAATCTGTTGAAGTTTATGTAATTCGACCCTGGTTTAAATTATCACGTAAATTTCCATTTATATCTAATAACCGAAGTGATTTATCTTTATTAAAGGTTGAGAAAAACAATGTGACCTTAAGGTTAATACGTTATCTCCCGTTCCCGAAGGATTCTATTTTTTATCATTTAAGCTTAGCAGTTTCGCTTTTTATTAATAAACGCAGGTTCACCGATAAATTATTAATTCATACAATTTATCCTTTAGGAGTTGCTCTAAGGTCGCTAAAACGGCCATCAGCAATAATAATACATGGCTCTGATTTTAGGTATTTTTCTCAAAATTCCAAACAAATGAAGGTGATAGCAGAAGCTGTTGCCAAGTCTTCTGTGATATGTGTTAGTAAGGGGCTAAAACAAGAAGTTGAGCATGCCGTCTCTAACTCAAACAATATTCTAGATATTAGTGTTATAGAAAATGGGGTCGAGATAAAGCATAAAAACAGTTTTTCAAAATGTGACTATTTCAATAATAAGAGAGTTTTTAGATTCATTTTTGTTGGGAGCTTAATTAAACTCAAGGGTGTTTATGAGTTGTTAGAAGCTTTTTCAAAGCTACAAAATAAGTCAGACCAGAAATGTTATTCTTTAACTTTTGTGGGCGACGGTTCAGAAAAATCAACATTAGAGTCAATAGTAAATAACAATAGTATACAAAATGTTTTTTTTTCTGGGCCTTTAAATAACGATAAGGTTATGTCTATTTTAGATTCATCTGATTGTTTAGTACTACCAAGCTATCAGGAAGGCTTTGGAAGAGTAATAATTGAAATGCTAAGTTTAGGTAAACCAGTTATAGCAACTAGAAGCGGCGGACCTGAGTTTATTTTGAATGAAGATACTGGTCTTATAATTCCACCCAAAGATACGAATGCATTAGTTAATGCTATGGAGAATATCCATAAAAACTATAATTCATATAACTCAGAAAAAATAAAAAGATATACAAAACAAAAGTATTGCATTAGAAAACAAACTCTGAAATTACTTAATAATATTTTTCAAGGTATAGATTAAGACTTAATTTCCCATTGTAAAATTAATATAGAGTGAAAAGTTACATATAGGTACTATAGATATAATTCATACAATTTATACTTATACTCATATAAAATAGAGACGTAAATTTAGTAATCATGTTTAATGAACGATTTACAAAAAAAATAACTGTAAACAATATGTCGTTAACCGTCATATGTAGTTGAAGGAAAAAAAATGACAAAAGTGCTGCACTTGTCACAAACAAATATTAAGTATGACTCTAGAATCTTAAAAGAGATGCTCGCTCTAGATAGTTCGGAACTAGACTTGCAACTTTTTGGAATCGGTGCTGAATTAGAAAATACAACACACAAAGAAAGTGACCTAAATGGTTTGAATATTCTTACCATTAACCTTTTGTCTAGAAGGCTAAATTCCTCTTTTAAATTTGTTAGGCGTTTTTTATCTGTATTTGAGTTAACTGCAAAGATGTTTTATCAAGCCCTAAAGTTTAAGCCGGCTATTATACATTGCCATGATACTGCGGTGTTGCCTCTTGGAGTAATACTTAAGCTTTTCATTAAAACTAAAGTTATATATGACGCTCATGAATTAGAATCTAATAGAAATGAGCTGGGCCAATTTACAGGCTATTTAGTCCTTTTGGTTGAAAAATTATTATGGAGGTACGTCGAGGCAATTATTGTTGTTAGTCCATCAATAAAAAAATGGTACTTGGACAATATTGGTGCTAAGACTGCAGAAGTAATACTCAATGCTCCTTTGCTTTTAAATACTAATGTACCTTTTGATAATAATTATTTAAAAAAGCACTTCAATATAAAAAATAATGCTAAGGTTTTTATATACATAGGTGGTTTACAGGTCGGTAGAGGGTTAGACGTGCTTTTAGAGGTTTTTAAAAAGGATGATATAGAATCTCATATGGTTTTTTTAGGCTATGGGCCTTTGAAAGGTGAAATTTTAAAAACCTGTAATGAATTTGATAATATACATTTGCATGATGCTGTATCGCATGATCAAGTAGTGAAAATCGCAAAAAGTGCAGATGTTGGGCTGTGCTTTATTCAAAACGTCTCACTGAGTGATTATTACTGCTTACCTAACAAGCTCTTTGAATATGGCTTTTCTGAAATACCTGTATTAGCCTCTAATTTTCCCGACATTGCGGATACAGTTAAGAAGTTTAATTTAGGTAAGTGTAGTGACTTAGAATTTGATAGTATATATAGGTCTATAAAAGAGTTTGAATTAATGAAAGAACTACCAAAAATTGAGTCAGAAAAATTGTTTGAATTAAGTTGGGACGCCCAAAAAGTTAAACTAAAAGAGCTTTATAAGCAAGTTCTTCGAAAGGAAGTATGATATGTGCGGTATATTTGGGCAAATCTCTAATAAAAAAGTTGACAAAGAAAATTTAGTTACTCTGGTAAAGCACTCAGAACAGCGTGGATTTGACTCTAGTGGACTAATTTATTATGAAAATAAATCTTATAAAGTTGACAGAGCAGATCACAATATTGAAAAGCTTCTCAATTCAGTTAACCCATTTGACTCCCAAATTGTATTAGGGCATAGCAGGTTGATAACCAATGGTTTAGAAGATAATCAACCTGTAATTAGGGATAATATCTGCGTTATCCATAATGGCATTATTGTAAATGAAGATGATGTATGGAGTAAATTAGATAGTAAGCGTAACTTGAAGATTGATTCTGAGGTAATAGTTACAATAGCCTCTGAGCACTTTAAAAGTGGTGGTAGTGTTCACGACGTTTCAAAAAAAATATTATCCTTGTGTCGTGGAGTTGTTGCATGTGCTCTTGTAATACCGGATGAAGGGAAAATTGTTTTATTTTCTAATAACGGTAGCCTTTATGTAGGTGAGTTAGATGGTAGTATTTATTTTGCCTCAGAAAGCTTTGCTTTAAATTTAGTAGGCTGCGTTGATGTTATTCAAGTCAAAGATGAGCCTTATATTATAGATATTCCTAATTCAAAATCACCGTTTGAAATTTGTGATATTAAAACTCGAAAACAGGACTTGATCCCTGAGTTTAGATTTAATAAGCAGCAGGAAAAATTATTGCAGTTTAACGAGGATATTAATATTAAAAGGTGTACAAAATGTATACTCCCTGAAACTATGCCATATATAAAGTTTGATAATTATGGCGTTTGTAATTATTGCCATAATTATAAATTGAGAAATAAGCATAAACCAAAGGAAGAGCTTTTTAAATTAGTAGAACCTTACAGAAGGCCTGGAAAGGAATTAGATTGTATAGTCCCTTTTTCTGGAGGCAGAGACAGTTGTTATGGTTTACATATAGCGCTTAAAGAGTTAGGAATGAAACCCATAACATATACTTATGATTGGGGAATGGTGACCGATCTGGGCCGAAGAAATATTAGCCAAATGTGCGGTGATATGGGTATTGAGAATATTATTGTTGCCGCAGATATTGCCTTGAAAAGAAGAAATATAACTATGAATTTGAAGGCTTGGTTAAAATCACCTCATTTAGGAATGATGGCGATGTTAACTGCAGGTGATAAACATTTTTTTAGGCATGTCGAGAGTATAAAAAAGCAAACAGGTATAAATCTAAACCTTTGGGGCGTTAACCCCTTAGAAACTACTCATTTTAAAACAGGTTTCTTAGGGATAAAGCCTGATTTTGAAGAGGATAAAGTTTATAGCAACGGCGTCATGAAACAACTTCGTTATCACTCTAAAAGATTTAAAGCTATGGCAAAAAGCCCTGGTTATTTCAATCGTTCTTTGTGGGATACCCTATCTGGAGAATATTATAGGAGCTTTACTGAAAAACAAGATTATTTCCACTTATTTGATTACTATCAATGGAACGAAGAGCAA
Organism: Pseudoalteromonas sp. TB41; assembly: GCF_000497975.1. Lineage (NCBI taxonomy): Bacteria > Pseudomonadati > Pseudomonadota > Gammaproteobacteria > Alteromonadales > Pseudoalteromonadaceae > Pseudoalteromonas > Pseudoalteromonas sp. TB41. Next base: position 25,378 of record NZ_AUTH01000096.1, read on the forward strand.
GTAAATAGCACTCTAATAAACGACTATAATTGGGAAACCGCAATAGATACAAGCACAACATGGAGAATTGGTGATGGTACAGCAGGTTTTTATAATTATGTTTATTATACAGTAGCTGGTTTTACAGAGCATGATACTTTTAGAAGTAATCAAGTGAGAGAGGGGCAAATGTCTCGAGATAGAGCCCTAGAGCTTGTAAAAAATGAAAATAAACCCAGATATCAAAATATTAGATGGTATCTAGATACGCTAGGTATGGATTTTAATGAAACTATTAAAATAGTTAATATGATACCGAAGCTTTACCGAGTTGATTAGCTTTTTTATCCTGCATTATAAATTTACAATATAGTTTTATGAGCGACTTATAAATATCTCTAAGGCAGAGCAAAAGAAAAATGAAAATAGTTACAGTACTCGGAGCAAGACCTCAATTTATCAAGGCAGGTAGTGTTAGCAGAGAAATAGCAAAACATGAAAGCATTCAAGAGATAATAATTCATACAGGCCAGCATTATGATGCAAATATGAGTGATGTTTTTTTTGAGGAAATGCAAATCCCAAAGCCTGATTACTTTCTTGGTGTCGGTGGTAAAAGTCATGGTGCTATGACAGGACAAATGATAGAAAAAATTGAAGAGATTTTGTTAGTAGAGAAACCAGATTGGTTACTAGTATATGGTGATACCAACTCGACTCTTGCAGGTGCTATTGCTGCTGCAAAATTACATATTAAAATTGCTCATATTGAGGCTGGTCTTCGTAGTTTTAATATGAAAATGCCCGAAGAGGTAAATAGAATATTGACTGATAAAGTAAGTTCTATTCTGTTTTGCCCAACACTAGCCGCAATTAATAATTTAAATAATGAGGGAATTTCATCAACAGGTACTGAAGTATGTTTATCTGGCGATGTAATGCAAGATGGTGCTTTATTTTATAAAGGTTTGGCAGAAAAACCTTCTGAGTTGTTAATAGATGATTATGTTCTATGTACTATTCATAGAGCCGAAAATACTGACGATGAGGAAAGATTGACCTCTATCGTTAAAGCATTGAATGAAGTTGCGTGCAATCAAACTATAGTTCTTCCTCTTCACCCTAGAACTAAAAGTAAACTTGAAAGTTTAAGTATAACACTATCAGAGAATGTTCAAATAATAGCCCCTGTAGGTTATTTAAATATGGTTTGGTTAATAATGAATAGTAAATTTATTATGACTGATAGTGGCGGCTTACAAAAAGAAGCTTTCTTCTTTGAAAAACAATGTATAACTTTACGAGATGAAACCGAGTGGGTTGAGTTGGTTGAAGCGGGTGTTAATAAATTAGTTGGTGCTAACAAGGAAATGATTCTTGCCGAGTTCAATCGCTGTATAAATAAGCCCAGTGCTTTGTTTGACCAATCAATATATGGCGGGGGTCAAGCTTCAAAGGCTATTGTTGAATCTATAATCAAATTCATGGCTTAAATAATGAAGCATATTAATAAAGTAAAAATGATGGGCTGCCCATGTTTTGCAGTAACTGAAAGTGCTTTAGAAAAGCAATTAATGTACTTTATTGAAAATAAAATACATGGATATTCTGTAGCTATTAATGCAGAAAAAATCCAAAGCTATAAAAGCAATACCGAACTGAAAAAAGTTATTGATAACTCCTTATATCCATATCCAGATGGTTCTGGCGCTGTTTTAGGTATCAAATGGTTGCATAATTTAGTATCTGAAAAAATAAACATGCCAATCAGAGTTTTAGAAATAGCTAATAAAAACAGACTTACAGTTTTTATTATAGGCGCTAAGCCAGATGTGCATAGTAGAAGTTTAGCTATAATCAAAGAGCGATACCCTGATATTATTATTGTAGGAAACATGCACGGTTATAATAGTGAAGATGATATGATCTTAGCTGTTTCTCAAGCTAAGCCACAATTCATAATGCTTGCGATGGGTTCCCCTAGACAGGAAATATTTGCGAATAAACTCATTGAATTTACTAACAATGGCTTTGCTGTTGGCTGTGGAGGGGCTCTTGATATTATAGCTGGTAACTTAAAACGAGCTCCCGAATTTTATATTAATAATAACTTAGAATGGCTTTACAGATTGGTTCAAGAACCATGGCGTTGGAAAAGACAATTGTTTTTGCCCGTTTTTTTTATTAAGTTATCTTTTTTAAAAATAATTAATAACTTAAAAAAGTTATAATCGATTTATGTTTTAAGGATTAGTTTTTGAAATATCTGTTCATTCAACTAGGGTATATTAACTTCATATTCAGGCTGACGAAATTTTTAAGGCATGTTGAGGCATCTAATGTTCATTGATCTACTCCTTACTTTTTTTATTGCCTTTGCAATTTTATTTTTAATGCGTAAGGTGGCTCGTCGAGTAGGTCTTGTCGATAAACCATCAGGGCGAAAAATACACACAGGTAATGTGCCACTAGTGGGTGGTGTGGCTATTTGTATAACTATCGTTAATTATATTTATACGCACCCTAATATGATTAACCATGCAAATTTATATATGCTCTGCATTTGCGGGTTAACTGCTGTAGGTGCATTAGACGACCGTTTTGATTTAAGCGTAAAAATACGCATGCTAGTTCAGGCTTTAATTTCTGTTGCGATGATTTATTTTGCCAATGCAGAATTACATACACTAGGTAATTTACTCGGTTTTGGCGCTATAGAGCTTGGACTTCTTGGTGGGATGGTAACTGTACTTGCTGTTATTGGCTGTATAAATGCATTCAATATGGTTGATGGTATTGATGGCCTGTTAGGTGGCTTATCAATAGTGACTTTTGCAAGTATTGGTATATTACTTTTATTAGCCGGAGAGCAAAGCCTCAGCTACCTTTGTTTGTTATTAGTTGTATGTATGGTGCCTTACATACTATTAAACTTAGGTTTTGTTGGCCATAAGCGTAAAGTGTTTATGGGCGATGCGGGTAGCATGATGATTGGCTTTACTGTTATTTGGTTGCTTATAGGCGCAAGCCAAACTGCAGGTAACCCAATGATTCGCCCTGTTACAGCATTGTGGCTAATTGCAGTGCCGTTAATGGACATGGTGGCAATTATGGTGCGCCGTGTTAAGCAAGGTAAATCGCCATTTAAGCCAGATCGTGAGCATTTACATCATATTTGCCAACGCTTAGGCTTTTCATCACTACAAACATTAACTCTAATTTGCTTTATTGCTTCGGTTTTTGCCGCGGTGGGGATTGTTGGTGAGATTTTATTAGTGCCTGAGTTTGTTATGTTTTATGGTTTTATTGCTATTTTTACTGTGTACCTTATATTTTTATTAAATTATTGCACTGTAATGAATTATTTTCGCCGCAAATTAAACTTACCTGAAAAACAGTTTTCATCAAACTAGTCTGCTTTTTTCAAAACACCGAGTTAGCTACTCGGTGTTTTACTTTGTGTAATATTAAGCACCTATAATTTATTCTTACCTTTAGCTGATTCAGGCTGTATATATTTAGCTATGCTACTTTTGTAAGCAAATATACTCACTTATATTAAAGGACTATTTGTGAAAGCTGTAATTCCTGTTGCCGGTTTAGGCACCCGTATGTTGCCAATGACTAAGGCAATCCCTAAAGAAATGCTCCCCTTGGTTGATAAACCGCTTATTCAATACATAGTAAATGAATGTGTGGCGGCGGGTATTAAAGAAATTGTGCTCGTGACACATAGCTCTAAAAATGCCATTGAAAACCATTTTGATACCAGTTTTGAGTTAGAAGCCACGCTAGAAAAACGCGTAAAACGTACCCTACTTGAAGAAGTGCGCTCTATTTGCCCGCCTGATGTAACCATTATGCATGTACGTCAAGGTGAGGCTAAAGGCTTAGGGCACGCTATTTTATGTGCCAAGCCAATAGTTGGTGATAGGGACTTTGTTGTGGTGTTACCCGATGTAATTTTAGATGCTTATACGGCAGATCAAAAAACTGAAAACTTAGCGGCGATGATCGCACGCTTTAAGCAAACCCATGCCAGCCAAATTATGTTAGAGCCCGTTGCTATTAAAGATGTAAGTAAGTACGGCATTGCTGATATTAATGGTGTAGAGCTTGCTGCTGGTGAAAGTGCAGCAATTAAAAAAATGGTTGAAAAACCAGCCGCAGAGGTTGCACCTTCAAACTTAGCCGTTGTTGGTCGTTATGTTTTAAGTAAAAATATTTGGCCATTACTGGCTAAAACTCATGTAGGCGCAGGCGGTGAAATACAGCTTACAGATGCGATTGATGCATTATTGGCTATTGATACGGTAGAAGCGTTTCATATGAGTGGCCGCTCACACGACTGTGGCGATAAACTCGGTTATTTAAAAGCGATTGTAGAATACAGCATGCGCCATGAAACGTTAGGTGCTGAGTTTACTGAATATATGAAAGAGTTGGTTAAAGGGTAACGGGCATCGGGCATCGGGCATCGGGTAACGAGCTACGAGCGACGGGGTATGGGCATCGAACAACGGGTTACGGGCGACGAGCTTCGGGCCTCGAACCTAAATTCTAATACCGACGGGGGTGAACCCGCTGCTACAGGTATAAAAAACACCGCATTTGCATCAAACGCGGTGTTTTTATGTTTTTCTGATGCCTTGAACCTTGAACCTTGAACCTTGAACCTTGAACCTTGAACCTTGAACCTTGAACCTTGAACCTTGAACCTTGAACCTTGAACCTCGAACCTCGAACCTTGAAGCTAGCACCCTTTTAAGCCCGACCTCGCAGCGCAGAAATACAACTTGCCAGCATGACAAACCCTAATGACATTTTAAATGCCAATGAAATGGTGCTCATTAGTGCGTGGCTATTTTGCGCTGAGAAGGTGCTGTCACCAAGGTAATAATGCACAATTAAGTTGATTAAGCTCATGCCAAATAAATTACCAATAGTGCGTGATAAGTTCATTGAGGAAGACGCCACACCTAGCTCACTTTTATCCACTGCACCCATAATGGCATTGTTGTTAGGGGTCGAAAATAAGCCAAACCCAATCCCTAATAATAACAGTGAGCCACTAATGTAAGCGGTGCTTGAACTAACCGATAGCTGGGATAACAGAAAAAATCCAACCAGAACAATTACACAGCCTAGCGTGGCTAGTAAGCGTGGTTGTATTTTATCGGCAAGCTTACCTGCTAAGGGCGCCATAATAGCCATTGAAACCGCTTGTAGTAATACTATTTGTCCTGCATGTGCGGGGCTTGATCCTTTTATATATTGCAGGTACAAACTTAACAAAAAGGCCAGTGAAAAGTTACTGGCATACATGAAAAACGAAGTAGTCAACGATAGGCTGAACACACGACTTTCTAAAAACATTTGTACTCTAATTAAGGGGCGCCGACTGCGACTTTGGTGAACAATAAATAGTATTAAACAAATGATTGAAAGTGTGGTTAATAGCCAGCCAGCTACATTTGGTAAATCACTTAATCCTAATACTAAGCACAGTGCAAAGAGCGAGAAAATAACCATACCCCACCAGTCAAACGGAGATTTTTTATCGTTTTTCCATTCGCCATTTAAAAACAGTTTAATGGCAATAAGCAGCATAAGTACCAGGGGAATTTGCGAGTAAAACACGGCGCGCCATCCCCATATTTCAGTGAGCCAGCCACCAACCGCAGGCGCTGCACTGAGCCCTATGTACACACACGCCGCAGAGATGCCCAGTGCCATTCCGCGTTTATTATCAGGTGTTACAGAGGTGATAATGGCAACGCCTATACCAAAAATCATGGCGCCTGCAGCCCCTTGTATAAAGCGCCAAAAAAGCACCCACTCAATAGAGTTTGCTAACGCACACATTAGCGAGGCCAGTGCATTTAAGCCTAAACCAAATGCATACACGCGTTTGCGACCATAGTTGTCTGCTATTTTACCGCACGGCAGCATAAAAATGACGCTACTGAGTAAATACAAGGTGGGCATCCACGCAATCATTTTTGCGCTTGCGTGTAAATCTTCAGCAAGGTCGGGAATAGCGATGTTAACGCCAGCCATGCCAAGCGGCCCAATAATAGAGCCGCTACAAACGATAATAAGTGCAATCGTAGTGGGGGGGAAATTAAACAAGAGGTATCCTTTTATTTACTGGCCTTAAAATGATACGTGAATATACTTGCTTGTACAGGATTTAAAGGGCAGCGAGTTGCGAGTGACGAGCGGTGGGCAACGGGCTATGGGCTGCGAGCTACGAGTTACGAGTTACGAGCCTAGAGCTAAACACCGAACCTCAAACCTAAAGCCTAAATCCTGCGCGGGGTAAACTCCCGCCTACGGGCAAGTTAATATGGGTGTGTGAATGTAGGCGTGGCTTTATACCACGCACTGGTAGCTTTATGTCTCGTCAAAGGTAAAAAATTATTCACCACAGAGGTCACAGAGTTTACAGAGGAAGTGATTAAAAATAAAAACAGTTAGCTGTCAGCGTTCAGCAAGGTTTACTCTGTGTAGCGCGAAGTGTCTCGGTGCTCTCTGTGGTTCAAAAATAAATATTTTAGGTTAAAGGCAAATAGTTAAAGTAAAAGAGCAGGTTTTAGAAATCAGATAGCAGGCAGCAGATAGTAGAAATCAGACATCAAGCAGAGTCGAACCTATTTTTTAAGCTAGTTAGCATAGCTGCTAACTCTTTTGTTTCTAAAACCCATACTTGGCTTATACCTTTTGGTAAATAGCCAATTTCATCTCCAATATAGATTTGGGTGCGCGCTTCACCTAGTGAGGCGCGTGCAATATCAATAAAGCGGCTTTTTTCTTTAAAGCTTTCTCTGCAAACCCCCTCAGCTATATTGCTGGGAACCGATAGCGCAGACCGAGTTAACTGATCTCTAAACCCATAATCTTTTAAATTAGCGGTAGATTTATAAATTTCACAACTTAGTTTTACAGATCTTTTCCATACATCTAAATGCTCAAAGTTCATTACGATCTCCTAGGTTAAAATAAGACTTCTGATATCTGACTTCTTATTTTACTGTTATTTATCCCTTGCCAATTTCTACCGTCACCTCATCTCCCAATATTTCTCTGTATTTTGCTGCGAGTGTATTTTTAGCGTCATCATCGCCGTGAACTATTTTTATATGGTGGGGCTTTTTGCGCATACCGGTTACAAATTTGATGAGACCTGCCTGATCAGCATGAGCACTATAACCGCTTATAGTGTGTATTTTGGCGTTAATATTCACCCTAGTATTATTTATCAACACGTAGCCATTTTTTGGTCCGTAGGTTTGTATGTCGCGACCTAATGTACCGCGCCCTTGGTAACCTACAAAGAGTACGTCGGTGGTTTTGTCGGTTAAAAATCGCTCTAAGTAATTAACTATACGCCCGCCGGTGCACATACCGCTTGCTGCTAAAATAATGGCAGGTGTTTGGCGGCTGGCTAAGTAATTTATTAACGCTAAGTGCTCGCTATGGGTGTTTATTGTAGTGAGGTTTTCAAAGTCGAGTGGATGACGACCTTTGGCTACTTTTTTTTTGGCTTCTTCATCCCATAAATATTTAAATTTTCGGTATTGCTGAGTAAAGTTAGCTGCCATGGGGGAGTCAAGTATTACTTGTATTGTGCGCCAAGGTGAGTTTTTAGCAGAAGCATGAACAAGTTGTTCAAGTTCGTATAACAGCTCTTGCGTGCGGCCAATACTAAAGGCAGGCACAAGAACGATGCCGTTGTCGGCAACAGCGCGTTCAATCACGTTTTTTAAGGTTTGCGTACGTTGTTTACGACCTTGGTGGTTTTTATCACCATAAGTTGACTCTATCACTAAGGTATCGGCTTTATAGGGCGCTTTAGGTGAGGGGAGTAAAGGCGTGTAGGGCGCCCCTAAATCACCAGAAAAAACCACTCTATGATTATTGCTCGCTTTATAAGGAGGCGTGCTTATGTCTATTTCTACATAAGCGGAGCCTAAAATATGCCCTGCTCGTTGTAGTCGGGCTTTCGCTTTGTGTTCACCTTTGCAAGGAAGCTCAAACCAGGCTTTAAAGTCTACAGCTACAACTTGTTGTTTAAGTAGCCTTAAGCAGGCATCTATTATTTTTTGGTCTCGCGTAACGCCCACTTTTAATGCATCTTCAATGACTAACGGCAATAAGCTTGCTGATGCGACAGAGGTAAATATTGGCCCTCTAAAGCCAGCCATCAGTATATAGGGAATTCGGCCAACATGATCAATATGGCAATGGGTAACTATTAATGCGCGAACAGTGTCTATATTAAATTCAATGCTTAGGTCATCTACAGAATCTTCACCCTGGAATAGTCCGCAGTCAATTAGAAAAGAGCTTTGATCGTTTATTATCAGCTGGTGGCATGAGCCTGTCACGCCATTTACTGCTCCGTGGTGAAGTATTTTCATGAGGGTCCTTATGTTTTGGCTGCGGGTTACGGCTTGAAGCCCGAGCCTAGCACTTAGAGCCTAACGCCTTTATTTTATCGATAAATATAGCAGGTATTTTAATAAGACGGGGCTTTATACCGCAACTGATGGGCCAAGTGCAGCGGGCGACGGGCTCGAAGCTCGCGGCTCGTAGCCCAAAACGTAAGTTAGTGATTTTTTACCACAGAGGTCACAGAGTGCACAGAGGTATTAATTAAAGACAAAAGTTAAAGAGCAGTGATATTAGAACTTAGATATCAGTAATTGATTTCTCGGTGTAGCGCGCAGCGCCTCGGTGTTCTCTGTGGTTCAAAAAAATTAAAACACTATTTACCACCGAGGTCACAGAGTGCACAGAGGAAGTGATTAATAATAAAGAGCAGTTATTATGTCAGATATCAGTAATTGATTTCTCGGTGTAGCGCGAAGCGCCTCGGTGTTCTCTGTGGTGCAAAAAAATTAAAACACTATTTACCACAGAGTGCACAGAGGAAGTGATTAAAAATAAAAACTGTTGTTAGATTTTGAGATTTCAGTAATTAAAGCTTTTCTCGGTTTAGTGCTTCGATTTTCACTGTGATTCAAAATAATCCTTTAGACGAGAAAGTGACTATACTGTCAAAATAAATTACAAGGAAGTGGATAAAAATATCAATGGAAACAGATTTACTAACTCATAAAGTTATTGGTTGCGCCATTGAGGTTCATAAAAATTTAGGTCCTGGTTTATTAGAGTCTAGTTATGAAAGTTGCCTAATGTATGAACTAAATCAATCCGGACTGCTAGCTATTGCACAAGCTGAACTACCTATAAAATATAAGAATGTATCAATCGATACAGGTTATAGACTTGATATATTGTTACCGGATAAGCTAATTGTTGAGTTAAAAGCAGTTGATAAATTGCGGCCTATTCATTCTGCTCAGTTGATGACGTATTTAAAGCTGACAGGAATAAGAACAGGTCTACTAGTTAATTTTAATGAAGTTAAGCTCGTTGACGGTATTAAAAGGATCAGAGTTTAATTACTTTACTTCCTAAATAACTTCAAGATTAAGAAGTTACAACTGACTGTCTTCTCGGTGTAGCGCGAAGCGCCTCAGTGTTCTCTGTTGTGCAAAAAATTAAAACACTATTTACCACCGAGATGTATGGACTCCCCTCCCATCGAGGGGTAACGTAATAAGTGACAAAACTTTTACTAAAGGAGTCCATACATGATGAATCTTAACGTTATTGCGATTGATTTAGCAAAAAATAATTATCAAGTTTGTAAAATAGGTCAAGATCGACAGGTTATATACAACAAAGAAGTATCGCGACAAAAGCTACTTCAATTATTGGCGTCAGAAAAGCAGTCATTAGTGGCGATGGAGTCATGTGGTGGCACGCATTATTGGGCAAGAAAAGCGAAAGAGGCAGGCCATACAGTTAAGCCAATGTCTGCACGGGTTGTAAAAGCATTTAGACAAGGCCAAAAAACGGATGCGAATGATGCTTTAGCTATTGGTATTGCAGCTCAACAACCAACAGTTAAACCGAGTAGATTATTAAGCATAAATGAGCAGTGCTTACAAGCCATGTCAGCAATGAGAGAGCACTTTGTAAAGCAAAAAGTAGCCTTGGGGAATCTGCAACGAGGTTGCTTGTTGGAACTTGGTATCCCAATAGCTAAATCAGATAATAAGTTGATTGATGCAGTGGAAAGTCTGCTCGAAGATACAAATTTAGATGTACCTATGGCATTTAGAGCGTCTCTAAAAATAATGAATGAACAATTCAAAAGTGTTATGAAAGAAATTAGAGAGCTAGAAAAGCTCATTGAAGAAGAAATCAAAAATGATGAGGTATGCGAGCGACTTCAAAAACTGGAAGGTGTTGGGCCTGTAGGTTCAATGATGTTGAAAGTTTACTTTAGTTGTATAGAACACTTTAAAAATGGGCGGGAAGCATCAGCCTGCGCTGGTTTAACGCCAGTTCAGCATAGCTCTGGTGGCAAAGAAAGAATTGGCTCAATTTCAAGAACATCGGCAAATAAAAAGTTACGTAGCACGTTATATCAAGGTGCACTAGCTGTTGTCACACATGTTGTAAAAAGAGCGAGCCGTACAGAAAAAGACGAATGGCTTAAAAAGTTAATTGCAAGGCGTGGTAAAAAAGTGGCAGCGATAGCATTGGCTAATAAAACAATCAGAACCGCATTTGCAATGCTAAAGAAAAACGAATGTTATCAGCCAACGTTATTAACGGCTTAAATTTTTGTCAACAAAGAGCGTTTAAAATCAGGGTAAGACTGACCTTTAAGAGACTGTTCCGTGCCTAGGTATAAAATACCGCCACCGAGAAAAGTCATAAAGGGGCGAATACATTAAAGTGACCAGGGGTAGCTCCCCAAATAGAGTCCGTATATAAGCCAGCATCTAATCTTTATTTAATAAATACTTCGTTGACAAAAAACGGGGAGTCCATATAAG
>NZ_AUTH01000097.1:0-32181 GCF_000497975.1 Pseudoalteromonas sp. TB41
TGAATCGCCCCGAGTTCATCGGAGACCAGTTTGTTTAAGTCAGGCCACTTTACCTGACTCGTTTAAATTATCATAGTAGTCTGTTTCATATTGAGCTGGTGAAATATACCCAATTGAAGATAATAAGCGTTGATTATTAAACCAATTGACCCACTCTAACGTTGCGTATTCAACAGCATCAACATTCTTCCACGGGCCATTTCTGCGAATAATCTCTGTTTTAAATAATCCATTTATTGTTTCAGCCAATGCATTGTCATAAGAGTCACCCACACTGCCTACAGACGCTTGAATTCCAGCTTCAGCAAGTCGCTCAGTGTATCGTATAGACAAATATTGGCTGCCTCTGTCGCTGTGGTGAATTAACCCTTCGGGGTTGCCACGATGCCAAATAGCTTGCTCTAACGCATCAAGAATAAGCTCTGTGTGCATTGTCGTTGATACACGCCAACCTACAATGTATCGTGAAAAAACATCTATCACGAAAGCGACATAAACAAACCCACTCCATGTGGCAAGTAGAGTAAGAGGCAGAACGTAGTCGAACTATTTTTCTGCCTCTCCTCTCCGAACCGTACGTGCACCTTTCAGCGCATACAGCTCTCCGCTTAATTGTGGCTTACAGCCATTACAACATCGCTGTAGCGAGATGGGGTTCTAGGGATTTTCCCCTCTAAAGTAACATAAATCGCCATACTCACCATATTTAAAGGCATACAAAGGTGGGTTACTTCTCCAAAGTATGGCAAATTATGAGGTTAACAACCCCTTAAACTTAATTTAATTCCTATGGCTATAAAAAACGAACTATCAATTCTTACCAAAGCTGAGCAGCTTGATCTATATTCTCCGCCGCTATTATCACTTGAACAACAACGATTGTATTTTACGCCAAACGAGATCGAGTTAACAGAGTTGAAAAGTATTCGCCTAAGGAACCACCGATGCTATTTCATTGCGTTATTAGGGTATTTTAAGTCTAAGCCTGTGATTCTTTCACCTAGCTTTAACCTCATCTTTGACGATATGCAGTTTATTTCAACGCAAGTTCAAGGAGGCAAAGGGATCAGGCCTTTCAGCATTAATAAGATGCAGCGTGACCGTATATATCAAAGAATACTGAGGTTATTAAACTATCAGAAATGGGACGAAAGTCTGCACTTTGCGCCGCTGTACGAACATCTTGTTATGGTCGGCAAAGCTTGGCTTGAGCCTCGTTATCTATTCGATGCAGCCGCTGAATATCTAGCAACGCATAGAATTGCCATCCCTAAATATACTGTCTTACAAAAGCTTATCAGTCGTGTTATCCAACAGGTCAAGAAGGCGTTAAATAATAAGCTTCGTATTCATGTTTCATCTGAACTACACGGATTTCTAAATACTATTATCGATGACAAAGATGGGCTCTCCTTAAGCCAGCTTCGAGCCGGTGCAAAAAGCGTTATGGTGACAGAGCTAAAAAAAGAACTGACGGTGTATCATCAGTTACAGCCTTATACAAGACAGATTGATAATGCTGTTAAGGGCTTAGCCTTATCGTCTAAAAACCAACAACACTTCGGTGAAATGGTGGATTATTATGGCAGTAAACTAAAACGCTTTAAGCGTCCACAGCAACACCTATGGTTGCTGTGTTTTCTGACTCAACGCATACGGCAAAGCCTAGAGCGATTGGCTGATGGGTTTATTCATCATATCCGTAAACAACAAGAAGCTGCGCATGCGTTTGCCCAACAGGCAGTGTTTGACTCATGGAGGTCAGCTGCAGACAATGTCACCAAAGCCGCAGAATTACTGCATCTGTTTGTTGATGACAGTATCGACGATAATCAACCATTTGCAACGGTTAGGCAACAAGCATTAAGTGTAATGAATAACCAAGATATAGAAACGCTATGCCTGTACTTAAAAAAGCAAAAACGCACGGTAGAAGAATATCAATGGCAATATTATGATGATCAAAACGGGTTAATTGAGCAGTTATTAAGGCCCGTGTTTCTATGTCTTGAATGCCAAGCAGGTAAAGGCTCAGAAGCATTAGTGACCCAGCTCAAAACCACAAAAACAGAACTATTAGCAGGTAATACATTGCAAACAATGGATAGTACACTTATCCAACAAAAACATCGTCCATGGTTAATTAACAAGGATGTTGTTCATCCACAGCGATACGAATGGTTGCTTTACCGTCAACTGGCTTCTCGGCTTAATGGTCGAATTTACTTATCAAACGTCACTAAATATCGTGCGCTAGAAGACGACTTAATTGCATCGTCAATACAGCCTGATCTATTGGCATCATCAACATTGGAAAAGCTAAAGCAGCCGATTCAGAAGCTACTGCAAGTAAAACAAATACGCTTAACAACATCCCTAGAAGATGTTGCTCGTCACATTGATAATGGTGATAACCGCAATGTGATCATGAAGAGCCGAAGTGGCACACGATGGCGACTGCCAGTTAAAGGCTCCCAATCACTTGTCAACAACCCTTTCTTTAAACAAATGATCCCCGTCAGTATTGCTGATGTGTTGCGTTATGTTGAACAAGAAACCAACTTTATGCAATGCTTCGCACACGTGCTGCCAATACAAAAACAAGTAGGCGCCAATCAGGATGATTTATTGGCTATTCTAATTGCGAATGCGACACATCGCGGCGTATATGGGATGGCACAAATATCTGATCGCAGTTATGAGCATCTAAGCACTATACAAGCTAATTATATTAGGCCTGAAACCTTGCAAGAGGCTAGTGATATCATCAATAACGCAGTAGCGGCACTCCCTATTTTCCGCCACTATCACATCCAAGAAGACGTCCTGCACGCCAGTACCGATGGGCAAAAATTTGAAACTCACCTTGAGACTTTTAAAACTCGCTACTCCTCGAAATACTTCGGCACCAACAAAGGTATTACGGCCATGACGTTAGTTGCCAATCATAGTGCGTTAAATGCCCGTATCATAGGATCTAATGAGCATGAGTCCCATTATATTTACGACTTACTACAATCTAATACTAGTGATCTTAAGCCAGATGTCCTCTCAACCGACACCCATGGTGTTAATCATGTTAATTATGCCTTATTGGATTTATGCGGTTATAGTTTTGCGCCTAGGTATGCTCAGTTCACCAGTGTGATCAATGACCTATTTAACGTAACTGAAAGCGACGACGGAAACACGCATCTGGCGCTGAAAAAGCCGATAAAAATGAATGTGATTGAAGAAGGCTGGCAGGATATTCAGCGTATTGTGTTATCCCTTCAAGAAAAACGCACAACACAGGCATTGCTAGTACGCAAATTATCTGGTTATCCATCTAGACACCCTATATTACAAGCATTAACGGAATATAATAGGCTCATCAAAGCCCAATATTTACTTGATTATATTGATGATGCAAGTCTGCGCCAATATGTTCAACGAGCACTGAACCGAGGCGAAGCCTGGCATTTCCTCAGGCGAGCTATTGCATCGGTCAATCGTGACCAGTTCCGTGGAAAAAACGAATCAGAAATAGTCGTCTGGAACGAGTGTGCCCGTTTGACGGCAAATGCTATTATCTACTTTAACTCGATGATCCTAAGTCATCTATTACTGCACTTTGAAGAAGTTGGTGACGAGGAAAAAGCAGCAATAACTCGACAAGTATCACCCGTTGCATGGCAGAACATTAATCTGAGCGGCACTTATCAGTTCGCTAGTAACCGCAAACTACCTGATTTACAGGAAATAACTAGGCCTATTGTTGAAAATGAAGTCTAAAATGAAAGGTAACCCAGCTCCACAAGCCATTAACTGCGAGGGTTGTGGCGATTTATGTTACTTTAGAGGGGAAAATCCCTAGAACCCCTTAATAGATGCTCCAACGGTACTGTTGTGTGTTACCACAACTATAGGCATAGTTTGTGAGAGCTCTTTCAATATTTGATTCACTTCTCCTTTCAAAAAGACATTGTCAAAAGAAGACTCGGGTTCATCAATTAATAGGTAGTCATAGTTTTGAGCATCCTTAATTTCTTGAAGCAATCTGAATTCTGATCTTTCGCCACCTGAAACTTTAAAGCCATCTTTGTTAAGAATTTCATATTCAATGCATGCAAAGTATTTATAGAACTCAGAAGGAGTTAACGCCTCATTGTTTTTTAACTCAAGAAGATATTTATATGGGGAAGAGTATTCTTTGTAGGCACTAGTAAAGGCGACTTTCTTACCACTTACATTTTTAACTTCGCCAGCCCCGTTAAAAGCTCGTTGCTTACAAACAACTTTAAAGCCTTGAATGTTTTCTTCATGAATAATTTTTTCAGTCTGTAGTTGTTTGGCGATTAGATTAAATTTCAAAGCCTTTTGATGTTCAATCATTACTTTGTACAAATCAACATCTTTACTTGTGTGCTAGAAGACCGAAGTTTGAGTTTACTTTTTACATCCCTTACTGCCTCATTAACAACATTTTTCTTCTTTGTGCTAAGTGTTTTTTCCCAAAGAGACTCTATTAACTCACATGCTAGAGCCTTCAAATCAACTACATTTATATGTTTATCAATTACATTTCTGTACTCAATATTTTCAATTAATAGTCGAACAGAGGTTATGAGGTCTGTAAGTCCTTTCTCTTCACTTATTTCAAATTGTGACTCGTTAAATAATGTAACTTTAGAGAAAGCGTCTCGTTTACTTACCTCTTCTGCTTGTTTCATTAGAGTTTCAAGGTACTCATCTACTTTACGTCGATTTGTAATAAGGTCAATGGTACTTACATCATCTAATACTGCTTTAAAAGGGGCCAAGTGTTTGTCAACAAAATTGCTTTTCTTTCGAGCTACACCTTCATTGAATTCCTTTTCATAGTTGGAATCATCTCTCTGCACTAGTGAAAATTGAGGAATATACTTTACGTTTTTACATTCCTCATTGATCCGATTTAAAGTCACAGTTTTGCCAGAAGATCTTGCCCCGAGAACAATATTCAAACCAGTAGAAAGTTGTTGACCATCATCAAATATCTGGAACAGTTTATTTCCATCAGATTTTGATAAAGCAACTTTGCTCCTATCACTCAAACTATGCTTGATTGCACTTATTGTTAATTCACCACAATCAATATAGGTTTGCCTTGGGGGGAACTTACGTAAACAGTCTTTAATCCTTACATCACTAAATAACACAGGAGTTATTTCATTCTCATCCTTTGCCATTCGAACAAATTTCTTTGGGCTGTCAACCTCTCCTGCATCTATGAAGGCGCGTAGTTGTTCAAAGGTGTCTTTTGATATGGATGGTTTTTTCTGATAGTGAGGAATAATTAAATAATCATTAAGATTTCCAAATATCTGAATTAATTCTTCGACATTTATATTATCTCCTGCCTTCTTTATTTTTTCAGATACTTTATTAGCTTTGAGTTGAAAATCATCTAAGTTTTCATTCTCTGAAATGAGAAGGATATGACCATTATCAACATAAATTTCAATGCCTGGGAATACTATGCAATCCAAGGCTTTTTGAATCTCTTGAAATTGTGCGAGATCGAAAACATCGTGGTTTGTTATAGCAATAGCATCAAGTTCTGTCACCGTAACGTATTCATTTAGCTTATCCAATGAAAATTCAAAGTGTGCATCACTAAATGTAGGGACTGTATGCAAATGGAGATCAATTTTTTTCAACGAATATCCCTTTCTAATTAATATACGTACCTATGCAGAGCAATGCTCGAATTACCGTATAACAGCTTATTGAACACCACTTTGGGGGTTTGTAACACCCAAAACAGCGTATATTACATTGCTTAATAATTCCACTAAACAACTTCAATGTAAACAATTAATTACGTAGGCGGTAAAACACCCGTTGTTAAAATACCCCAAAATGGTGGAGAACAGTAATATTGGATAAAACGCCAGATACTGTTTAAATAAACAGTGTAGTTAAATATACCATTTTTCGCTTTCAAAACACTCAACTAACTGGCTGATAATTTAGCTCGGTGGTTTTAATTTTTGCTGCTGTTTATTATGATGAGCGTACACCCTGCCTTTTTAAATCCATTAAGGTTTTTCAGTCATTTTATTAAGGATTATCTCATGTCTAGCTATAACGAATCTCCAGAGCAAATTGCACAGGCCACTGAGGGCTATGTGATGCAGCAAACTATGTTGCGTATTAAAGATCCAAAACCGTCGCTGGCATTTTATGAAAATGTATTGGGCATGAAGTTGTTAGGTAAGTACGACTTTCCTGGTATGGAGTTTACTTTGTACTTTTTAGGCTACGAGCAAGATATGCCTAAAGGCGATGATAAAGAAAAAACTCAATGGGTGTTTCGCCGCCCTGCACTGATTGAACTTACCCATAACTGGGGCACTGAAAACGACGACAGCTTTAGCGGTTATCACAGTGGTAATGAAGAACCAAAAAGCTTTGGCCATATTGGTATTAGCGTACCCGATGTATACGCTGCCTGCGAGCGCTTTGCTAAGTACGATGTGGAGTTTGTAAAACAGCCAGATGGTGGCTCAATGAAGGGCCTTGCCTTTATTAAAGACCCAGACGGTTACTGGATTGAAATACTCTCGCCAGAGGGCATTACAGACATTATTCAATCGCAATAAAAACCATTAAGCATAAAAAAGCCTGCAAATGCAGGCTTTTTGTTACAAGTACTGTGAAAAACTTGATTTTTTTAACGACGTAGTGCGTCTATACGTGCGTCAAGCGGTGGGTGAGATGAAAACAACTCAGCCATGCCTTTACCACTGGCTATACCAAAGGCCATCATTGAGCCTTCTAATTGCGATGGGTGGTTTTGCTTTAATCGCTCAAGGGCTGAACGCATTTTATCTGCGCCTACCAAATGAGCTGCGCCGCTATCGGCTGCAAATTCACGCTTACGGCTATAATGAGCAACCACTATGCTTGCCAGTACGCCAAATAATATTTGGAATAACATATCGAATAAGAAGTAAGTCCAGCTGCTGCCGCCCTCTTCTTCATCGCTATTGATAAAGTTGTCAACAATGCCCGCCAGTACTTTAGCGGCAAAAATAACAAAGGTATTAACCACACCTTGAATAAGCGTTAGCGTTACCATGTCGCCATTAGCCACATGCGATACCTCGTGCGCCAATACGGCTTCGGCTTGATCTTGGCTCATGTTATGTAATAAACCCGTGCTTACCGCCACCAGCGAATTATTTTTACTTGGGCCGGTTGCAAACGCGTTCATTTCTGGGCTGTCGTAAATAGCCACTTCTGGCATTTTAATACCGGCTTTTTTAGCTTGATCAGCCACAGTGCTTACCAGCCATTGTTCGGTTTCGGTACGAGGTTGGGTGATCACTTGCGCACCGGTTGATTTTTTGGCGATCCATTTCGACATAAATAACGAAATAAACGATCCACCAAAGCCAAATACAGTCGCAATTAGTAAAATTCCGCCAAGGCTACGATGGCTTAAGCCCAGCGCACTCATTATGATTGAAAGCACCACACCTAATACCAACATAACCGCGAGGTTAGTTAATAAAAACAAAAATACACGTTTCATACGAGTTCTCCAAAAATAACATTTATTGCTGAGCGATTTACTATGTTTGATCGGCTTTGAGCAATCACTGCGTTATGACACACTATGTCATAACGTCAGCGCTATTCTGTGACAAACTATGTCACAACACAAGGGTTATTTATGGATTTATGGATAATTTTTCAAGCAGGGTTTTATAAATTTGTAATTTAGGGGTTTGCTCTGTGTATGGGCTAATGGCAAGCAGTGGAAATGGTAAACGTGTTTTCAGTGAATCTAGGTTTGCTTGGTATTCATCCATAGTGGCATCAACTTGGTTAGCAATCCAGCCAATGCAATTAACCCCCATATTTTGCATATGCGCTGCCGTGAGTAATGCATGATTTATACAGCCTAGTTTCATCCCTACCACTAATATTACTGGCAGTTGCTCTGCTTTTACCCAGTCGTACAAATACTCGTTATTATTAATTGGCAATGCCCAGCCGCCCGCGCCTTCGGTTAACAGGTAATCGGCGCCTTGTTGCTTCACATTTTTATAAGCGGTACGTAGCTTTTCAACACTTAGGGTTACTCCCACTTGCTCTGCTGCAATGTGCGGAGCTATGGCGGGCTCAAAAGCAAACGGATTAATAATGTCGTATTTTGCACTTACAGTTGCACTTTCCATTAGCATTAAGGCATCGGCATTCACGAGCTGATCAAACGCAAGTTCACACCCTGATGCAATCGGTTTAAAACCTATTGCACGCTTTTTATGTTGGGCGAGTAACTTTAACAGCAAACTGGTTACATGAGTTTTACCGGCGTCGGTATCGGTACCGGTAATAAAAAACTGGTTCATGGCATGGCCTTATTATTTTTACTGGGCTTTTTCTAATGATAACAATACCACATGGTAAGATACATGGGCTTTATTGTTTATAATCGGATAGGCATCAAATACTTTTTGCAGCGCTGATTTGGTTAATAAACCACGACGACTTGTTACATGATTTTGTGTGGTGGCACCAATGGCTTTAATCGATTTTATAGCCGCTAATGCACTGCTGTGCTGATCGGTATAGATGATTTTTTTTGATGCGTTGATCTTAAACCCGGCCTTTTCGACCGATTGGTTTATATTATTATGGCTTGCAAACTGATTAATATGATTATGTGAATCAAGCACTTCAAAGGCGGTTTTGATCTCGTTTAATGACCCTGCAACAACCGTACTAATATAGGCTTGCCCGCCTGGTTTTAATGCTTGGTAAAGCGAGTGCATTAAGGCTTCTAAATTAGCAGACCACTGCAGCGCAAAATTACTAAATAGCACGTCAATACTGTTAGCTTGCAGCGGTAAGTTATCCATGTCGGCGCACAGTTTTGGGGTGTTTAAATTACTGCTTTTTAGCATGTTAAAACTCAAATCTATGGCAACAACTTGGCCAAATAATGTCCTTAAAGCCTGAGTATTAACAAGCGGCCCTGCGCCTAGGTCAACACAGAGCTTATTAGGGTTTGCACTAATGAGTTTAAATAAATCATTTGCCGCTTGTTTTTGCACATTGGCATGCTGGCTGTAACTGTTTGCTGCCTTTGAAAAGTTATGCGCTGTGGTTTTTTTTAAAACCTGAGCAGCTATACACACAGTTGTAGGGCTAAGTGGCTTAGTTTTAATTGCCTGCGGGCTTATCATGAAATGACCTTTTGTAAGCTACCAACGAGTTGTTTTATATCGTCATGGGTGTGGGCTGCACTTAAGGTAATACGCAAACGCGAGGTATTGTGTAAAACAGTTGGCGGGCGAATAGCCGTTAGCCAAATGCCCTGCTGCTTTAGTTGCTCACTGGCTTTTAACGTTTGCTCGGCGCAGCCTAAAACAATTGGTTGAATCGCGGTGTTAGAGTCCATTAGCGCAATGTGCTGCTCTTTAGCTCGGCTTTTAAACAGCGCAATATTAGCGTTTAATTTAGCTCGCCTGTCGTTGGCATCTCTTATGCTTTTGATACGCGCCAAAGTATGAGAGGCAATAAACGGCGACATAGCGGTTGAGTAGGTATAATCACGATTAAACTGCAGCATGTAATCTATAAAATGCTGCGAACCTAATACGCACGCACCACTACTAGCAACCGCTTTACCAAAGGTGATCACTAAAATATCGGGCAAGGTGTCGGCTGCAATTAAGGCTTCACAACTGCCAAGCCCCGATTTTCCTAAAACACCAAAACCATGGGCATCGTCTATCATTAACCACGCGTTATGCTGCTTTGCTAAGGCAAATAGCGCTTTAATTGGCGCGGTATCACCATCCATGGAGAACACACCTTCAGACACGATGAGCTTATTGCGCGCTTTTGATTTTTCTAGCCGTGAGCGTAAATGGTTTATATCGTTATGGTTAAAGCGTATTAACGCGGCGTTGGCGTGTAATGCGCCATCAATTAAACTGGCATGATTGAGTTTATCTTGAAAAATCGCACTGTGTTGCGCTGTCGCTTTATCTTGAAACAAGGCTTTAATCACACTGCTATTTGCGCTAAAGCCAGAGTTAAACAACATGCCAGCCTCATAACCCAAAGCACTACATAAAGCTTGCTCAAGCGCTTGCTGTGGCTGTTGATAACCCGTCACTAATGCTGAACTGTGGCTACCTAGCAACGGCGCGCTGGTTAATTCCACCGGCGAATCGCCAAACCCTAAATAATCGTTACTCGCAAAGTTGAGGTAGGTTTTATCATTAACCGTAATAGTGCGCGCCGTTGCGCTTTGCACTACATAGCGTTTACGCAAGAGCTGTTGTGCTTTGCGTTCATCTAAATGGGTGTTTATAAATTCAAATGACATAAATGCTTTAACCTTCAACGCGATACTTTAAACCATTAGCATAGTACTGAGCACTTTACGCTTCGTAAAACAATTCTGAGGTTGCTTTATCGGCCACTTGCGATGACAAAGACGCAGCAACGGCTTCATCAGAATAGTCTTCGGCTGTTTCTGGGTTCATCCCGAGTTTTTTAATTAATTGCATGTCGGCATCGGCTTCTGGGTTTTCGGTAGTAAGAAGTTTATCACCATAAAATATAGAGTTAGCACCGGCAAAAAAGCACATTGACTGCATTTGTTCGTTCATTGCTGTGCGCCCTGCTGATAAACGTACGTAGCTATGGGGCATCATAATACGTGCTGTGGCTATGGTACGAATAAACTCAAACTGATCTAAGTCGTCGACGTTTTCAAGCGGTGTCCCTTTTACCTTTACTAGCATATTAATTGGCACGCTTTCGGGCTGCTGGGGTAAATTAGCCAACTGCATTAATAAGCCATAGCGGTCGCTTGCTTGCTCACCCATACCGACAATACCGCCGGAGCATACTTTCATACCAGCGTCTCGCACATTGCCTATAGTATCAAGGCGGTCTTGAAAGGTGCGAGTTGATATAATTTGCTCATAGTATTCAGGTGAGGTGTCTAGGTTGTGGTTATAGTAATCAAGGCCAGCATCACGCAGTTCATGGGCTTTTTCGTTATTTAACATGCCTAAAGTCATACAGGTTTCAAGGCCAAGGGCTTTTACTTCTTTTACCATTTTCGAAATGTATGGCATGTCTCTGTCTTTTGGATCTGACCATGCTGCCCCCATACAAAAACGGGTAGCGCCTTTTTGTTTTGCTAACCGCGCTTGCTCTACCACTTTTTCTACTTCTATTAGGCGCTCGCGTTCTAAATCAGTTTTGTAATGCCCTGATTGCGGGCAATATTTACAGTCTTCTGGGCAGGCACCGGTTTTAATAGATAACAACGTAGAAATTTGTACTTCGTTTGGATTAAAATTAGCGCGATGCACAGAGGCGGCTTTAAATAATAAATCGTTAAATGGCATTTCAAATAAGGCTTTTACTTCCTGATGGGTCCAATCGTGTCGAACTGTTGCAAGCTCCATAATACTCTCTTTTATTTTTTGCTCTTGGTGTTATTGGCTTAGAATACGTATTGCCGTACCATTGTCAACGAAGCCCACTTAGTTAAAGTTTACATATGATTAATAAACAAACGATAGACCTTGATTTTGATCGTCAGCACATTTGGCATCCCTACACCTCAATGACTCAACCTATTCCGGTTTACCCCGTAACGCATGCAAGTCACAACCTTATTCACTTAGAAACGGGCGAACAACTTATTGACGGTATGGCCTCATGGTGGAGTGCTATTCACGGCTATAACCATCCGGTTTTAAATGAAGCGATGCACGCCCAAATAAATAAAATGAGCCATGTAATGTTTGGTGGCATAATCCACCAGCCGGCAGTAGAGCTCTGTAAAAAGCTGGTAGCGATAACGCCAGAGGGATTAACAAAGGTGTTTTTAGCCGACAGTGGCTCAGTAAGTGTGGAAGTAGCGATAAAAATGGCGCTGCAATATTGGTTAAGCCAAGGGGTTACAACAAAACAAAAATTAATGACCCCGTTCAAAGGCTACCATGGCGATACGTTTGCAGCGATGAGTGTGTGCGATCCTATTAATTCTATGCATAGTTTGTACGCTGGTTTTTTGCCTGAGCATATTTTTGTGCCTGCCCCTATTAGCCAATTTAATAGTGCGTTTAATCAAGCTGAGGCCGATGAACTCGAAAGCTATTTTTTAAAGTACCACCAGCAAGTCGCCGCGTTTATTATTGAACCTATTGTGCAAAACGCCGGGGGGATGAATTTTTATCATCCTGAGTATTTAGCCAGTGTGCGTAAGCTCTGCACTCAATATGATGTTCTGCTTATTTGCGATGAAATTGCCACCGGATTTGGCCGCACCGGCAAATTGTTTGCTGTAGAGCATGCCAATATAGAGCCCGATATACTGTGTATAGGTAAAGCGCTGACTGGTGGAGCAATGACCCTTTCGGCAACCATAACTAGCGACAAAATAGCCACAGGAATCAGCGAAGGAGAAGCTGGGGTTTTGATGCACGGGCCTACATTTATGGGAAATCCGCTGGCCTGCGCTGTTGCTTGCGCCAGTATTGATTTATTACTAAGCCAAAACTGGCAACACCGTATCAGCGAAATAAATACTCAATTACAGCAGCTGCATAAATGCCAAGCGCTCAGCGCCGTGGTGAATGTACGTACTTTAGGAGCTATTGGCGTAGTAGAGCTTACAGAAGAGGCTGGTAGCATTGATGTCGCTAAAATTCAGGCTTATTTTGTATCTCAAGGAGTATGGATACGCCCCTTTGGTAAGCTAATTTATCTAATGCCACCGTATATAAGTGACAAAAACAGTATTCGCGCTTTATGTGATGCTATTTATAACGCCATAAAAGGTAAACATTACGTATAGATAGGTTAACTATTATTAAGGGTTACGTTAAAATTTATGCAAATAATTAGTTTGCTGCCTATTCGTCCCAAAACATTGGTATTTTTAGCCCTGACCTGTCATTTAGTGTGTTGATCTGAGTGATCTTTAGGGATATGATAATGCCTATCATTTACAATAACATTTATGGACTCACTTGCTATGAAAATATTACTTAAGCCTGCCAAGACATTAAGTGCAAGTTTTTTACTCGCCTCTGCGATTTTTGCACAACCTGTATTTGCTAATGGCCCTATTGGTGAGCATGTTAATCACCTTCAAGCTAATTTAAAAACTTACAATGAAGACGTTGAATGGATGATCTCTAAAGTCGATACCATGGTAAGCGATTACGAGAAAAAAGGCGCAAAAGCAGTTAATAGTGATGATTTGGTTGAGTACTGGGAATCAGTTAAATTCCACAGCGCAATAGAAACTAATTACGTGCCTGTCTATGCCTCTATTTGGCAAGGTTTGTATGGCATAAAAATGGCTATCGATAATAAAAAACCAGCGCTAGAAGTACGCAAACAACAACAAGCAATGAATAATGCCCTATGGCAAGGATTAGGCGCAGTTAAACTGGCGGCTAAGTTTCAACAAAAAGGGTTATTAGATAGCGTTAAAGCAACAGCAACCAAAGAAATGACTCAAAGCGCGACTATCGACGAAATTAAACATAAATTAGACCGAGTGGTCGCTAAATACGCAGAACGTTTAAGCGATGAAGCCACCAACATAGTGCACGACACTTACCTACATTTATTTGAAGGTGTTGAAGGTACACTAATTGAGCAAGACGCGAAGTTAGTAGAAGTTCTAGAAAAAGACTTTAACATAACACTTCCACAAGCAATTTCTAATAATAAAAGTGTTGATGAAGTTCGTGATGTGGTTGTTGATATGCAAACCAAACTAAGCCGCGCTCAAACGCTGATTGAAAAAGCAGAAAAAGCACGTAAGGATGTATTTTAAGTGAAACGCAGAACCTTTATTCAAAGCTTAGCTGCGTTAGGGGTAGCGGGTGCTTTACCGCTATCGCTTTCACGCGCTTTTGCCGCTGATATTGCTATTGCAAACCCCGTGTCTGTTGATACATTGCCTAAATTAAAAGGTGCATTGACGCTTTATTTAGGCCGTGGTGAAGGTGGCTTATACGAAAACGTATTACAAGCCATTCAAAAAAAGAACCCTGATCTTGACCTTGCCATTCGTCGCGGCCCTACCGCAGCGCTTGCCAACACCATTGTTGCCGAAGCAAATGCAGGGGTTAAACGTGCCGACTTATTTTGGGCAGTCGACTCTGGGGCAATTGGTTTAGTTACCGATGCCGGCCTTGCCAAGCCCATGCCGAGTGATTTATCAGCGCAATTACAGCCACAATTTAGATACGATGAATGGGCACCTGTAACTGGTCGTATACGTACTTTGCCTTTTAATACTGAGCGTTTAACCAAAGAGCAAATTCCAACAAGCATTATGGACATTGCCGACAGTGATTTAAGTATTGGTTGGGCGCCTGCTTATGCTTCTTTTCAATCGTTCATTACCGCTATGCGACTTTTAGAAGGTGATGATAAAACAGCTAAGTGGCTTAAAAAAGTTAAAAAACGTTCTAAAACCTACGCCGGTGAACTCGGTGTGGTAATGGGCGTTGAACGTGGTGAAGTAGACATTGGTTTTGCCAATCATTACTACACGCTGCGCTTAAAATCAGGTAAGCCAGATGCAAAACTTGATTTAGCCTTTACCCAAAATGATGCTGGCTGTTTAGTTAACGCTTCAGGTATTTTATCGTTATCTGACGACCCACTGGCAATCAACTTTATGCGCTATTTACTTAGCATTGAAGTGCAAAGTTATTTAGCAAGCGAAGCCTATGAAATCCCTTTGGTTAATGGCATTACTCAACCCGATGGATTGCCTAAGTTAACCAGTATTTCGCCACCTAAAATTGATTTAACTCAGTTGGCTGATTTACGCCCAACTATAGATTTAATGCGCAGCAGCGGCGTTTTATAATGCGAATACCTACATCTTACCCAATGGCGCTGCTTGCAGCGCTAGTGACCCTGACTCCTATTTTTGTTTTAATTACGCTTGCCTCTGACGCAAGCTCTTTTTTTGATAGTCATAATTTAACTATTTTAGGCAATACCCTGTCGTTAATGGGATTAACTGTATTAGGTTCAATTTTAATTGGTGTGCCCTTGGCATTCATTAGCGCCTATGTGCAGTTACCGTTTAAAAAGTTTTGGCTGGTGGTGTTTGCAGCCCCGCTTGCTATTCCTAGTTACATTGG
Source organism: Pseudoalteromonas sp. TB41 (assembly GCF_000497975.1). NCBI lineage: Bacteria > Pseudomonadati > Pseudomonadota > Gammaproteobacteria > Alteromonadales > Pseudoalteromonadaceae > Pseudoalteromonas > Pseudoalteromonas sp. TB41. The sequence goes on from NZ_AUTH01000097.1 coordinate 15,186, forward strand.
CGCTTTTACGCTTTATGCTGCATTTGGTCCCGGCGGTGAAATAAACAACTTACTTGGTTTTGAAACCCCTTCTATGTATGGGTTAACGGGAGCCGCCATTGTCATGACCTTGTATACTTTTCCGTTTGTTATGATGACTACCCGTTCGTCTTTACTTAGTTTAGATGCCAGTATGGTCAACGCTGCTCGCACACTGGGTATGTCGATGACGCAAAGCGTATTTAAAGTTATTTTACCCCGCGTAATAAATGGCATTGCTGCAGGGTCATTATTGGTTGCGCTGTATACCTTATCTGACTTTGGTACTCCCGCAATGATGCGCTTAGATACGTTTACCCGTGTTATTTATGTGGAATACAATGCTTTTGCCTTAAGCCGTGCGGCTATGTTATCACTGCAACTGATGGTGATTGTTGGCTTTTTATTAATGATTGAATCACAAATAAAAACCGCCTCAGAGCGTCAAGGTCGTTCGCTTATTTTATTCCCTAAAAAATGGCAACTAGGCGCTATGTTTGCCACCTTTGCGCCTATTTTATTACTCGCTATTGGCCTACCTTTGGCAGTATTTACTTTGTGGTTAGTGCGTGATGGCTTTAGCTCGTTTGATTTTAGTATTGCCTGGCATTCAACCTATGCTTCAGCCATTGCGGCTATTGTTACGGTTATTGTTGCCATTCCGGTTGCCCATGCGGCTTTAAGTGGTAAGGCCGGTAAAGTAATGGAACGCGTTACTTACTTTGGTTTTGGTATTCCGGGTATTGTTATGGGCACAGCGCTTGTGTATGGCGGCTTACAACTGCCCTTTTTATATCAAACGCTGGGCTTATTGATTATTGCTTATATGCTACGTTTTTTACCACTTGCGGTAGGTTCTGTGCGTACCAGCACCGAGCACCTTGACCCTAGTTTGGTAAAATCAGCGCGGGTATTAGGCGCAAACCCGCGCGAAGCCTTTACGCGTATTACTTTGCCCCTAACTATGCGTGGTATTATTGCAGGTGGGGCCTTGGTCTTTTTAGAGTCAATGCGTGAATTAGAAGCCACACTTTTATTAGGCCCCACCGGCTTTGAAACGCTTTCTACCTACTTATGGCGTGTTTATGAAGCTGGTTATTTTGGCCGTGCTGCTATTCCTGGCTTATTGTTGGTGGTGATTTCTGCGGGTGCTTTAGCTATTATGATGTCTGGCGAAAAACGCAACCAGTTTGAACATTAAGGATTTATAAAAAATGCTATCTGTAAGTCAGTTGTCTATAGATTATGGCAGTAACCGTGTTGTTAGCGATTTAAATTTCACCCTAGGTGAAAGCGAAATATTAATGCTTGTTGGTCCAACAGGTTGCGGAAAAAGTACTATTTTACAAGCGCTAGCGGGGCTTTTACCGATTAGCGAGGGTGAAATTAAAGTGGCTAAATGGACTGCTACGCCAAAACATACTGTGGCGCCTGAAAAACGCAGCGTGGGTATGGTGTTTCAAGACTTTGCATTGTTTCCCCATTTAACGGTTGAACAAAACGTATGTTTTAAATTAAAAGACACCAGCCCTGCCGATCACTGGTTAAAACTTCTTAGTTTAGATGCATTTAGGCATAAAAAACCAGCCACACTGTCAGGCGGGCAAAAGCAACGCGTAGCATTAGCGCGTACCCTAGCCCACCAACCTGACTTTGTATTACTTGATGAGCCGTTATCTAACCTTGATGCTGCCTTAAAAGATATGTTGCGTTGGGATATCCGTAACGCATTAAAAGAAGCTGGCGTACCGGCAATTTGGGTAACGCACGATCAAGAAGAAGCGCTTTCGGTGGGCGATCGTGTGGGTGTTTTAAAAGGCGGTAAAATACAACAAATTGACACCCCAGAGCAGTGTTTTAGTACCCCAAACAACCGCTTTGTTGCGCGCTTTTTAGGTGAAGCCAGCTTTATAAAAGGAACCCTAAATAACGGCCAAGCGCTTACTGATATTGGTAATGTACCTGCAAACGGCGTTGATTGTGACACTGGTGAGGTAGAAGTTCTACTTCGTCCAGATGATGTATTATTAGTACAAAGCAGTATTGGTAATAATGGTGAAGTAATTTGGGTACGCTTTGAAGGCGGTAGCCGTTTATGCGCGGTTAAACTTGCATGCGAAACCGTGGTAACTAGCCGAGTAAGCCATGAGGTGGTTGTACACCCAGGTGACAAGGTACATGTTTCGCTCAGTACATCTCACCCATTGGCGGCATTTAAAAGCGTGTAGCCTATTTATCTTACTTGAGAGGAAACCATGAACGGACCAAATCCAAACAATCCATCACCTATGGACGGTTTTCCTCAAGTAGGTTATTTAAAAAACTTTATTAAGTCACCTAATATAGAAGTAGGTGATTACACGTATTACGACGACCCTTATGGGCCTGAACATTTTGAAAAAAATGTGCTCTACCATTTCGATTTTATCGGAGACCGTCTCATTATTGGTAAGTTTTGCGCCATAGCTAAAGACGTTACTTTTATAATGAATGGGGCTAACCATCAAACCTCCGGCTTTTCTACTTATCCATTTTTTATATTTGGCAACGGTTGGGAAAAGTCTGCTCCTCAACAAGGTGACTTACCTTTCAAGGGCAATACTGAAATAGGTAATGATGTATGGATTGGTTACAACGCCACTATTATGCCGGGGGTAAAAATTGGCAGCGGCGCCATCATAGCGAGTAAATCTGTGGTAACCAATGATGTACCTGCTTATAGCATTGTAGGCGGTAATCCTGCAAAAGTAATAAAAAAGCGTTTTAATGAAACAACTATCAATCAACTTTTAGCGATTGCATGGTGGGATTGGAGCAGTGAAAAAATCACCGCTCATTTAGATGCCATTACCCACGCTGATATAGACGTATTAGCTAACATTTAATAATTACCACTCAAACATGTAGGCCATTTTACTAATGGTTTTAAGCGGTATGTTATGGCTGTTGCGCTTGGCATATAAGTGCTGCATTGATTTGTCTTTTACTTCACCAACAATCACTTCTTTTACTTGATACCCTAAAGCTATCGCTGCTTGCGAATAGGCAATGAATTCCCATTTTTTAATGTTAGTGTTATCAACAATAACCAGTTCAATACCTTGTGCTAACGCGTTAATAAAACGTGCTAGGTTTAGGTTGTGGTATTGCGATAATTTAAACTTATCAAAATGATACTCACCCTGCTCGTTTACAAAGTAATCATCTGTTGAGCAAATAAAATAATTGCTTTCATCTGCGCCCGATAATTCGTCAGCGAGATTTTGCGCATAATATGACTTACCACTGCCTGGCAGTCCTCGTAAAATAAAAACTTGTTTCATAGCATCCATTTTTTATTAATGGTAAACGTTAATTCGGTTTGATTACTAATAATGCCACAAATTGATGAATTTTCAGAGTAACAAATGGTAATAGTAGCCATTTAACACTAAAAACTGGTTAAAAAAACCGCGCTTGACTAAAAACTTTTAAAGAGTTGCCCACAACAGTTTTTTTATTTTACTTTACTAGGTATTATACAAGGTTCAAGTGCAGTGACCTCAAATGCTAAAAAGCATGAGTAACGCACAGTTAATTTATATAGTTAGGCAACTTATATCATTGGAGTGAAGATGAGCCATTTAGCGATTTCAGAGCTATTAAAAGGCAATGTTGCGGTAGACAGCCAAGTAACCATTAAAGGCTGGATCCGTACACGCCGCGATTCAAAAGCAGGAATATCATTTTTAGCCGTTCATGACGGTTCGTGTTTTGATCCTATTCAAGCGGTAGTTCCTAATTCACTGAATAATTATGATGAAGTTACAAGCTTAACAGCAGGCTGTTCTGTGTCGGTTACCGGTGTATTAGTACAATCAGCAGGACAAGGGCAATCTTTCGAAATTCAAGCTAACTCAGTGACTGTGTTAGGTTGGGTTGAAAATCCAGACACTTACCCAATGTCGGCTAAGCGCCACAGCATTGAGTATTTACGTGAGCACGCTCACCTTCGCCCGCGCACCAATATGATTGGCGCAGTAACGCGTGTACGTAACTGTTTAGCGCAAGCGATTCATCGTTTTTACCATGAGCAAGGTTTTTACTGGATCAGCACACCAATCATCACAGCCAGTGACTGTGAAGGCGCAGGTGAAATGTTTCGCGTATCAACCCTTGATATGCAAAACCTGCCAATGACAGATAAAGGCGAAATTGATTACAGCGAAGACTTTTTTGGTAAAGAAGCATTCCTAACGGTATCTGGCCAGCTAAACGGTGAAACATATGCGTCAGCTATGTCTAAAATTTACACCTTTGGTCCTACGTTCCGTGCAGAGAATTCAAATACATCTCGCCACTTAGCTGAATTTTGGATGGTAGAGCCAGAAGTTGCGTTTGCTGATTTAGAAGATATCGCAAAATTGGCTGAAAACATGCTTAAGTACGTGTTTAAAGCGGTATTAGAAGAACGCCGTGACGACATGGAGTTTTTTGCTCAACGTATCGAAAAAACAGCCATTAGCCGTTTAGAAGAATTTGTTGAAAAAGACTTCGCACAAGTTGATTACACAGACGCTGTAGAAATTCTAAAAGCATGTGGCAAGAAATTTGAGTACGCTGTTGAATGGGGTGTAGATTTACAGTCTGAGCACGAGCGTTACCTAGCAGAAGAACACTTTAAAGCACCGGTTGTTATTAAAAACTACCCGCGCGATATTAAAGCATTTTACATGCGTCAAAACGAAGACGGCAAAACTGTTGCGGCTATGGACGTAGTAGCACCTGGCATTGGTGAGATCATTGGTGGTTCACAACGTGAAGAGCGTCTTGATGTATTAGATGCACGCCTTGACGAAATGGGCTTAAACAAAGAAGACTACAGCTGGTACCGCGACCTACGTAAATACGGTAGCGTGCCACACTCTGGCTTTGGTTTAGGGTTTGAGCGCTTAGTTGCTTATGTTACCGGTATGGGTAACGTACGTGATGTAATTGCATTCCCTCGTACTAAAGGCAGCGCAACGTACTAAGCCACGCTTTGTAACGTTAAATAAAAAAACCAACCTACGGGTTGGTTTTTTATTGTCCTAAATCTTTATAAATATCTTTCGCTTATAAAGCATATTTGAAATTAACCAAAAGCCAATAACATGTAATAAAGCAAAGGTGAACGATGCCAATTTAGTGCTCATAACTAAAGCGAGTTGCTGATACATCCAATCCCCCAAGTTTAGCTCGCCAATATTAACCAGTGAATAGCTCAGTACCCACACACCCGATAACACATAAATAAACAACGGATTCGAGCCATACACAATTAATGGATTAACAAGACGTTCGGGTTTTACTATGTCGCAAAGCCACACAAAAAAGGCCAGTACAATACAGGCAATCCCTGAGGTGTAAATAACGAAGGTACTGGTCCAAAGCGATTTATTAATTGGCATAATCAGCGAGCCTAATTGCCCTAAAGCGATACCAACAACCCCAATGACCAACAAACGCTTAATACTTGTCCATTGACTGCTAGAGCTGGTAAGTAAACGGGTAACCTCAAAGCCAAATAAAACACTTACTACACTTGGTAAGGTGCTCAAAAGCCCTTCTGGATCAAACGCTAATCCTTTACCTTGCCACAAATGCGATTCACCTAATACCGCTATATCAACCGATCTAACCAGGTTGTTCTCTAGTGTATAGGCATTATTAGAACCAACACTTAAAAGCAGTAACCAATATGCAATTAAAATAACAACCGATAAGCTGATCACCCCTCGCCTGTTGAGTAACAATACACAGATAGACGCTAAAATATAGGCAATGCCTATTCGCTGTAATACGCCCAGTATTCTTAAGTTTTCAATGCTCGTGGTAAAGGGATAAATATTTAACGCTAAGCCAATAGCAAAAATAATTGCTCCTCGTTTTATCAGCCGTAACACTTGGCTTGCATTAGCTGTGCTGTTGGTTTTTTTAAATGAAAAAAACATCGCAGAGCCAATAATAAACATGAAAAACGGAAAAATTACATCCGTTGGTGTACACCCATGCCAATCGGCATGAAGTAAAGGTGCATACACGTGGGACCACGAACCCGGTGTATTTACCAGTATCATTAATGCGTTGGTTAACCCCCGCATAGCATCAAGCGCTTTATACCTTGTCATTTTGGCTCCTATTTAATAATTTGTATGACTACAAATGACAACGCTGTCACTTTGTTATAAAAAAAAGCCAAGCGCAAGTAATTTAGATAAGTGGCGTTATTGAATTAAAAAAGCCGCAGAATCAAGAATGAAACGGCGGCTTTAAATCAGAATATTTAACTTTATTAATGCTGTGGTTATTAAACTTTATAAAGCCTGCTCAAGCTCGGGTAATACATCAAATAAATCAGCAACTAAACCGTAATCAGCCACTTGGAAAATAGGCGCATCTGGGTCTTTATTTATGGCCACAATAATTTTTGAGTCTTTCATGCCTGCTAAATGCTGAATTGCACCACTAATACCCACGGCTATGTATAAATTAGGCGCTACAATTTTACCTGTTTGACCTACTTGCATGTCGTTAGGGACAAAGCCTGCATCAACCGCTGCACGCGAAGCGCCAATTGCAGCTCCCAGTTTATCGGCAATGCCATTTAATAATGCAAAGTTTTCACCATTTTGCATACCTCGACCACCTGAAATAACTACATCAGCTGCAGTGAGCTCTGGGCGTTCAGATTCAGTTTGTTCAACACTAACAAAACTACTTAACTGTGAATCAGAGACCGTATCTAAGGTTGTGACATTAGCTGGTGCTTGTTCGCCTTGTAAATCAAAGCTACTTGCACGCACTGTGATCACTTTTTTACTATCGAGTGATTTAACCGTTGCTATGGCATTTCCCGCATAGATTGGGCGTTTAAACGTGTCTGCGTCAATAACATCAATAATTTCTGAAATTTGTGCAACATCTAATAATGCGGCAACACGCGGCATAAAGTTTTTACCTGTCGTTGTGGCACTTGCCACGATATGGCTGTAACTGTCAGCTAGTGATAACACTAGATCTGTCATACTTTCAGCAAGTTGATGTTCGTACACCGCGTTATCTGCAAGTAATACATTTGTAACACCCTCAATGCTCGCAAGTGACTCACTCACGGCACCTAAGTTTATGCCGGCTAACAATACATCGACATCAAAGCCTAATTTTTTAGCGGCGTTAATGGTTTTTGAGGTTTCTGGTTTTAAGGCACCGTTATCGTGCTCTGCAATTACAAGAGTTTTCATTTAAATCACCTTTGCCTCTGTTTTAAGTTTTTCTACAAGCTGTGCAACGTCTTCAACAATAATGCCGCCGCTGCGTTTTGCTGGTTCTTCTACACGAACGACTTCAATACGCGGTGTTAAATCGACACCTAGCGAATCAGCCGCAATAACTTCTAGCGGTTTACGTTTAGCTTTCATAATATTAGGTAGCGACGCATAACGTGGCTCGTTTAAACGTAAATCGGTGGTTACAATCGCTGGTAAATTAAGTGCAACAGTTTGCAAACCGCCATCAACTTCGCGGGTTACATTCACTTTGCCATTTTCAATAACCACTTTTGAAGCAAATGTACCTTGGCCGCGATTAGTTAGTGCAGCGAGCATTTGACCTGTTTGATTATTATCAGAGTCGATAGATTGCTTGCCTAAAATAACCAGCTCAGGAGATTCTTGCTCAACCACTTTCGCAAGTAACTTTGCAATATGTAGAGATTCTAGGTTTTGCTCGGTTTCAACATGAATCGCTTTATCAGCGCCAAGGGCAAGTGCTGTGCGTAATTGTTCTTGCGATGCTTTAGCGCCAATAGTAACAACAACCACTTCGCTTGCAGTACCGGCTTCTTTTAAACGAATCGCTTCTTCTACCGCTATTTCACAAAATGGGTTCATTGCCATTTTTACGTTGCTTAAATCAACACCGCTGTTATCAGGTTTAACGCGAGCTTTTACGTTGTAATCAATCACTCTTTTTATTGGTACGAGAACTTTCATAGGGACTCCATAATTATTTAAACCTATAAGCTAACGTATACGTCAACCTATTTATTTTATGAAATCAGACTACTTCCTGTTGACGTAAACGTCAACCTAAAATAACCTTAAACTATTCACAACCTGTAACGTTTAATTTGCATCACAAAATAACAGGTTGCTTAGCTTACTTATTGCCTATAGGGCAAGAGTGAGTCCGTCATAGATAAAGAGGTTATTATGATTGAACGCGAAACCATGGAATTTGATGTTGTTGTTGTAGGGGCAGGCCCTGCTGGGCTTTCAACAGCAATTAAACTCGCGCAGCAAGCACAAGAAAAACAACAAGAGTGTATGATTTGTGTGGTTGAAAAAGGCTCTGAAGTGGGCGCGCATGTATTATCGGGTGCTGTTTTTGAAACCAAAGCATTGGATGAGCTACTGCCAAACTGGCAAGAATTGGGCGCGCCTGTTACGACTAAAGTCCAAAGCGATGAAATTTATTGGTTTAATAACGAACAAAAAGCAACCTCTATCCCTCATTTTGCAACCCCTAACACATTTCATAATAACGGTAACTACATTGTTTCTATGGGGAATGTATGTCGTTGGCTTGCTGAGCAAGCAGAAAACTTGGGCGTTGAAATATTTCCAGGCTTTAGTGCTCATTCACTTATTATTGAAGATGATGTTGTTAAAGGCATTATTACCGGTGATATGGGGCTGGATAAAAACGGCGATGAAAAAGACGGTTACATGCCGGGTATGGAGTTACGTGCTAAATACACGGTATTTGCTGAGGGCTGTCGCGGCCATTTAGGTAAGCAACTGATCAATCAGTTTGCTTTAGACGATGAAAGCTCGCCACAGCATTACGGTTTAGGCTTTAAAGAAATTTGGCAAGTGAATGAATCTAAACACCAGCTTGGTAAAGTAGTTCACGGAACCGGTTGGCCATTGAGTGGCGATACTGGCGGTGGTGCTTTTATGTATCATAGCGAAAACAACCAAGTGGTGGTTGGTTTAATTGTTGATTTAAATTATTCAAATCCACATTTAAGCCCATTTGATGAGTTTCAGCGCTTAAAACACCACCCGGTATTTAAAAACACCCTTGAAGGGGGTGAGCGTATTGCTTATGGTGCGCGCGCCATTGCCAAAGGCGGTTTACACTCTTTGCCTAAAATGCATTTCCCGGGTGGCTTGTTAGTGGGCTGTGATGCAGGCACGCTTAATTTTGCAAAAATTAAAGGTAATCATACGGCTATGAAGTCAGGCATGATAGCCGCTGAGGTCATTTTTAATGCGCTACAAAACGATTTAGCTAACACGGATTTAACCCAGTACACCGCTGAGTTTAAAAAGTCATGGGCGTATAAAGAGCTGTATCAATCTCGTAACTTTGGCCCTGCAATGCATACATTAGGTAAATTTGCAGGCGGTGCATACAACACCCTTGATCAAAACATATTTAAGGGTGCCCTACCGTTTAGTTTTAAAGATAACGTACCCGATCACGCCACTTTAAAAGACGCTGATCAAGCTGAAAAAATTGCCTATCCAAAGCCTGATGGCAAACTCAGCTTTGATAAGCTTTCTTCGGTATTTTTATCAAATACTAATCATGAAGAATCGCAGCCGTGTCATTTAAAACTCAAAGATGCATCAATTCCGATTAAGGTAAATTTAGTTAAATTTGATGAACCTGCACAGCGATACTGCCCTGCCGGCGTTTATGAAGTACAAGAAGTCGAAGGCGAGCAAGCCTTTGTGATCAATGCACAAAACTGTGTGCATTGTAAAACCTGTGATATTAAAGATCCGAGCCAAAATATCACCTGGGTCACCCCTGAAGGTGCTGGCGGTCCTAACTACCCCAATATGTAACAACCTTTCTAAAGAAATTATAAACTTATCCTAAATTGCAGGGGCTTCGGCCCCTTTTTTGCGCTATGCTGTTAAGTAATATGAATAAATGAGAGTGTGTTATGGCGTCGTCGAGTGTAATTTTTCGTTTTTTAGCAGAGCCTACCGATGTAAATTTTGGTGGTAAGGTGCATGGTGGTGTGGTCATGAAGTGGATTGACCAAGCAGGCTATGCCTGTGCTGCAGGTTGGAGCGGTCATTACTGCGTAACCGTATCGGTTGCGGGCGTTAAGTTTAGCCGTCCTATTTTGGTTGGCCAAATTGTTGAAGTGGAAGCCAAAATTGCACACACCGGTAAAACCAGTATGCAAATTTTCATACAAGTACGCTGTGGCGACCCTAAAACCCAAAACTTAGTTGAAACTAATCATTGTGTAATAAGTTTTGTTGCTATGGATGAGACGGGTTACCCTGTTGCCGTTCCTGAATTCACATCTGTTACTGACGAAGATAAAAAGCTAGAAAATTACGCCATTAAAATGAAACAAATAGCGATAGAAACAGAAAACTTACTTTATCAAGTCTAATTCGGTACCTTTTGCAGGTATGTATAAACTACAACAAGCTGTAAATTCTACAATTTTTATTTTTTACAAATTAACAGTACGCTTAACAGTTGAATGTTTTGCGTACTAAAACCACCAAAAAAGTTCAATAAACATACTTCAAGGGCAAATATTAAACAAAAAAATTATTGGCATGTTCACTGCAATAAGTAAATCGACGTTTGATGAATCTATCGAACATTAGATATTATTTTTTAAAGGAGCTATACAATGATTAAAACACTTTCTCTTTCTGCACTTGCTTTAGCAACACTGGGTTTTAATTCAGCAGCACAGGCTGATGTTACCGACATGGACTCTCCACGTATTTATACGGGTATCGGTTACGGCCAATATTCATTTCAATTTGAAGATAGCGAAAACGACACCGATTTCGATGACGACGCGCAAATGTTAAAAGGTTATATCGGTACTCAATTTAATGAACATTTAAGTCTTGAGCTTGCCTATCAAAATTTTGATGAAGTGAGTGACATAGGCAGTAAAGCAGAAATTGATGGGGTATCACTGGCAGCGCGTTTTGCAGCGCCAATCACTGAAGATTTTTCTGTTTATGCAAAAGGCGGTTGGTTTGAATGGGATGCTGATTTAACTCAAGAACTACCAGTAGGCAGCGTTAGCGTATCACAAGACGGTGGTGACGTATTTTATGGTGCAGGTATTGAATATGCTTTCACAACCAATATGCAAGTGCGTTTAGAGTATGAGCGTTACGAATTAGATGATGATATTGATCCAGAAATGGACGTTGCGTCAGTATCATTCCAATACATGTTTTAATAATAGCTTGATTATTAAAACGTTAGGTAAGGCTATTTGTAGCCTTGCCTTTTTTATTTCACATTTAAACCTGTTAGTCTAAAAATAAAATACTCTCCAAATTAAGCTAATGCCAGCAACGTTAATAAAAGGTAGAATAACGCTCTATTTTTTCTATAACCGAGCATTATGAGCGATTATCAAATTTCGGCTATTGGCCATATCCAATCACCGTATAAACAAAAATTTGCCATTCCTAGACAACCTCGATTAGTGCCAGAAGCAAAAGCTAAACTAATTTTTGCTCCAGATTTTAATCGTGAAGAATTTGTTCGTGGTTTAGATGAATTTAGTCACATTTGGCTGTTATTTCGTTTTCATGAAACCGCGGATAAAGGCTATTCAGCAATGGTGCGCCCGCCGCGCCTTGGTGGTAATGAACGTAAAGGCGTTTTTGCTACCCGCGCCACATTCAGACCTAACGCTATAGGGATGAGTGCTGTTAAGTTAGAGGGAATTGAATACAAAAATGGTCAGTTAGCGTTATTGCTCGCCGGTATTGATTTACTTGATGGTACACCTATTATTGATATTAAGCCTTATTTGCCCTATTCAGACGCTTTACCTGATGCCAGTGCAGGCTTTGCCGACACGCGCCCAGAAACTCACATGAGTGTCGAATTTAGTGAGCAAGCTTTGGAATTTATAAATAAACAAAGCCACTATCCTGAGCTACAAGCGTTTATCAGCAATGTGCTAAAACAAGATCCTCGCCCAGCGTATAAAAAGCAAAAACAAGGCATGCAAAGTTATGGTATGAATTTGTATGAATACAACATTACCTGGCAAGTGACTGACTCTCATCATCTGGTTACTCATATAGAGCCCAGTTAAACTAACTTTAAAACCCTGCTATGGCTATAAAATGCGATAAAAAATCACTTAGCGCTTTAGTGTCAATGCATCCGCTGGTAAACTGAGCGCCTTAATTAAAAGAACATATTACTCTATTTCGGAAAAAACATGCGTACTAGTCAATATATACTCGCTACACTTAAAGAAACGCCATCAGATGCGGAAATTGTATCGCATCAATTAATGCTTAGAGCCGGAATGATCCGTCGCGTCGCTTCGGGTTTATACACTTGGCTACCCTCTGGTTTACGTGTGCTTAGAAAAGTAGAAAACATTGTACGCGAAGAAATGGATAAAGCAGGCGCAATTGAAATGCTAATGCCAGTAATTCAACCGGCTGACTTATGGGAAGAATCGGGCCGCTGGAGTGAGTTTGGTCCCGAGCTTATGCGCTTTACCGATCGTCACAATCGTGAATTTGCTATGGGTCCTACCCATGAAGAAGTGATCACCGATTTTGTCCGCAAAGAAATTAACAGCTACAAGCAACTGCCTATTACTTTGTACCAAGTACAAACTAAAGTACGTGACGAACGTCGTCCGCGCTTTGGTGTTATGCGTGCTCGTGAATTTACTATGAAAGATGCCTACTCATTCCATTTAACCGATGAATGTTTAGATGCAACTTATCAAGTTATGCACAAAGCCTACTGTAATATTTTTGAACGTTTAGGCCTTGATTTCCGCCCTGTTATTGCTGATACCGGCTCTATAGGCGGTAGTGTATCGCATGAGTTTCACGTACTTGCTGAATCTGGCGAAGACGCTATTGCCTTTAGTGATGCCAGTGACTACGCCGCTAATATTGAAAAAGCTGAAGCGCTAGCGCCAACTGAATCCCGCCCTGAAGCAAGCAAAGAGCTAAAAGCATTCCCAACGCCTGATGCTAAAACAATTAATGAGCTGAAAAAACACTATGGTGTAAAACCACATCGCGGTGTTAAAACACTGATTGTTTATGGCGCCCCTGATGAAGACGGAAAACGTGGCTTAGTTGCACTAGTACTGCGTGGCGATCACGAGCTTAATGAACTTAAAGCTGAAAAACACCCACTGGTTGCTGCACCATTAGAAATGGCAACCGAGGCAGATATTGTGGCTGCCATTGGCGCAAAACCGGGTTCATTAGGCCCTGTTGGCTTAAACATGCCAATTATTGTTGATAGAACAGCGAATGTAATGGCTGATTTTGTAGCTGGTGCCAACAAAGACGATGAGCACTTTAGTGGTATTAACTGGGATCGCGACGTAACAGACTATGAAGTTGCTGATATCCGTAATATTGTTGAGGGCGATCCTAGCCCGTGTGGTCAAGGCACGTTGCAAATTAAGCGCGGTATTGAAGTTGGTCATATTTTCCAACTAGGTACTAAGTACTCAGAAGCAATGAAAGCAGGTGTATTAAGCGAATCGGGTAAAAACCAAACAATGACTATGGGTTGTTATGGTATTGGTGTATCGCGCGTAGTTGCCGCTGCCATTGAACAAAATAATGACCAATACGGTATTACCTGGCCTAAAGCCATCGCCCCTTTCGATTTAGCAATTGTGCCAATGAATATGCATAAATCGCATCGTATCCCTGATATTGCTAATAATCTATATCAAGGTTTGAAAGATGCAGGTTTAGATGTGCTATTTGATGACCGTAAAGAGCGCCCTGGTGTTATGTTTAACGACATGGAATTACTCGGTGTACCTTACACGCTTGTAATTGGTGAGCGTAACCTTGATGAAAACAAGGTAGAACTTAAAAACCGCCGCACTGGTGAAAAGCTAATGATAGATATTGATAGCGCGATTGAAGCAATCAAAAATCAATTTAATGCATAAGCTTAAAATTAATTAAAAAACCGCTGTATGATTTTTTCATACAGCGGTTTTTTATTAATTCCTGTAAGCCAAGCTCGATTTTTAAGTACTCATTTCAGCACTAAAACCTAATAATAATTAATAAAAAAGGTCGCTCTGCGACCTTTTTATACTTATGAATTATCTAAACAACACATCTTCACGGTTAAACCATTTCACACAAAATGCCAGTAGTGCCCCAGCGATGAGTGCTGTTGCTAGGAATATCAATCCCACCAGCGTGTAATCAACAGTGCCTTTAACAATTTCTTTAATCGCTAAGGCGACGTTAGTTACCGGAATAAACGCCGTTTTAGAAGTCAGTTCCATGTTAGGCATTATTGAAATAATAATCGGGAAAAACACGACCATGCTTAATGGCGTCATGTAATTTTGCGCTTCTTTAAACGAGCGTGCATAGATTGATATTGCCAGAGCTAATGCAGAAAAGGTTGCTGCTATAGGCAATAATAATACAAAAATCATTAGTAAGTCTGTGATAGCCAATGTACTAAAAGCGGCTTTGATAAATTCAAGATCAGCAAAAGCCAGCGCTAAGGCTATCCAACACCCCATACTAATAACGGTTATCGTGGTTGATGCAATTGACGTAGTGAGTAGAGTAATGAATTTACCCAATACTAGCTCGGTACGAGTAATAGGTGTAAGTAATAAAGTTTCTAAGGTACCTCGTTCTTTTTCACCGGCCCCTAAATCAATAGCCGGATACGTTGCGCCTACCAGTACTAACGGAATAAGTAGATAAGGTAAAAACCCACCCACTTTTTCACCTAGGTTTTCGCGCTTATCGGCAGTGTCTACTTTAACTACATTAACTGGCTTTAAAATAGATTCTTGTGCGCTTTTATCTATACCAAAGCTCAATAATTTACTTTCTTGTAAAATATCGCTGTACTCTTTAGCAAGCTCTTTGACACGCTCAAATAAGAAGTTAATTGATTTTGAATCATTAAATACAACTTGCCATTCGCTTTGCTTTTGCTCATTTAATGTTTGCACTGCATCACTTGGCAGGTATATTCCCATGTCGATATCGCCGGCGTTTACACCAGCTTTTAGCTCCTCAATACTGTTGAAGGTTTTATCACCTTTATATAACTCAAAGCTTTTGTGATAAAACACTTTATCAGTAAATTCTGGTGCATAGTCGCCATTGATAATCACATAGGTATTTACTTTTTGTTCAGCATCAAGCGCAGCTTGCGAGGATATAAACGCAACCACAGCAAATAACAACGGGAAAACTACAATAGGAAATACCACCACGAACAATAAGGTTTTTTTATCGCGTAGTAGCTCGGTTAATTCCTTTTTAAATACTTCAAACATCATGTTTCTCCGTTAATATGTTCATAAACGCTTGATTTAATTCTTCACTGTTGCCTGCCTGTTTAAATTCAGCAAGCGTGCCATCAAAACAACTAACGCCTTCATTAATCACCGCAACGCGGTCACATAAAAGCGCAACTTCATCCAAATGATGCGTAGAAAAAATAACAGGAGTACCTTGTGCTTTTAAGCCTTTAATAAAGTTGATCACCGTTTGGGTGGTCATAATATCGAGGCCGGTAGTTGGCTCATCGAGAATAACAACGTCTGGATGATGTACCACAGCACGCGCAATGTTGGCTTTTTGCTTCATGCCGGTTGATAGGTTCTCAGCGCGTTTATCAATAAATTTATGCATATCAAGTAAGGTAAATAATTCTTCACAGCGTGCCTTAATAGCCTGCTTGCTCATGCCGTGCAGTTTTGCAAAGTACTCTATGTTTTCTTTTACCGTTAAACGACCATATAAACCAGTAGAGCCGGATAAAAAACCAATACACTTGCGCCCAATGAGTGGCTTTTTAATTATGTCATTTCCTGCAATAGTAATACTGCCATCATCAGGTTTTAAAGCGGTAGAGATCATTCTTAATGTTGTGGTTTTGCCCGCACCATTAGGCCCTAACAGCCCTAATACTTCGCCTTTTGCACAGCTAAAGCTGACATTTTTGACCGAGTGAAAATAATCTTTATCTTCACGGGGGTCTATATCATCTATTTTATTTTTTTTATGATCTTTAGGGCGTGTTGA
Organism: Pseudoalteromonas sp. TB41; assembly: GCF_000497975.1. Taxonomy (NCBI): domain Bacteria; kingdom Pseudomonadati; phylum Pseudomonadota; class Gammaproteobacteria; order Alteromonadales; family Pseudoalteromonadaceae; genus Pseudoalteromonas; species Pseudoalteromonas sp. TB41. The sequence continues at coordinate 31,313 of NZ_AUTH01000097.1, forward strand.
TCTTTGTGGTATGAAAAACAAACAGCATGAAGATAAGGTATAATTGAATTCGCCAGAAAACTTTACACCGAACCTACATGCCAAGATTAATGCTAACAGACGGGACATGGAATGTCTTATCAAAAGTAATGTACTTAAGTGGTCGAATTTATAATAAGCCCGACCATAGAAAAACGCTCGAAGGCATACTGTATAAGATGCGCACAGGTATTCCATGGCGAGATTTACCTTCTGATTTTGGCCGTTGGAGTGCTATCTACAGACGGTTTAATTTATGGTCCAAAAAAGGGATTTTGAATGAACTGTTTCGCGCATTATCTCGTGATGCGGACATGGATTGGGTCTTCATTGATGGCAGTATTGTCAGGGCTCATCAACATAGTTGCGGTGCAAGAACTGCTGACAATGAATCAATTGGAAAGAGCCGAGGTGGAAATTCTACGAAAATTCATCTTGCAGTCGATAGCGGAGGGTTGCCTGTTTATTATGAATTATCCTGTGGAAATACGCATGATATCGTCCATGCAGAGTCACTCGTAGCTAATTGCCCAACAAGTAATATGGTTGTCGCAGATAAAGGCTACGACAGTGAAAAACTGAGAGCGTTTGTTCGTGATAATAACGCTACACCCGTTATTCCACGTAAGGGCAACAGTTTAGTAGGCAATGAAGATATTGACTGGTGCATGTATAAATATCGGCACTTGGTTGAGAATGCATTTGGCCGTATTAAGCAATATAGAGGGATAGCCACGCGGTATGAAAAGCTTGAACGAAATTATCATTCAATGCTCGCTTTAGCATTTACTATGATGTGGCTACCAATGTGGGCTGATTGATATATGTACTACAAAGATCAACAGCCCCTA
>NZ_AUTH01000098.1:0-54452 GCF_000497975.1 Pseudoalteromonas sp. TB41
TGAATCGCCCCGAGTTCATCGGAGACCAGTTTGTTTAAGTCAGGCCACTTTACCTGACTCGTTTAAATTATCATAGTAGTCTGTTTCATATTGAGCTGGTGAAATATACCCAATTGAAGATAATAAGCGTTGATTATTAAACCAATTGACCCACTCTAACGTTGCGTATTCAACAGCATCAACATTCTTCCACGGGCCATTTCTGCGAATAATCTCTGTTTTAAATAATCCATTTATTGTTTCAGCCAATGCATTGTCATAAGAGTCACCCACACTGCCTACAGACGCTTGAATTCCAGCTTCAGCAAGTCGCTCAGTGTATCGTATAGACAAATATTGGCTGCCTCTGTCGCTGTGGTGAATTAACCCTTCGGGGTTGCCACGATGCCAAATAGCTTGCTCTAACGCATCAAGAATAAGCTCTGTGTGCATTGTCGTTGATACACGCCAACCTACAATGTATCGTGAAAAAACATCTATCACGAAAGCGACATAAACAAACCCACTCCATGTGGCAACATAGGTGATGTCAGCTACCCAAAGTTGATTTGGCTGCTCAGCAGTAAATTGACGATTAACTAAATCAAGTGGCTTATCTTGTTGCTCGTCAGGTATCGTTGTCTTATGTGCTTTACCCCGACGAACACCTTGAATTCCCATAACTCGCATCAATCGTTCGACTGTACAGCGGGCGACTTGATGGTCGTCAAGCTGTAGCTGCTTCCATATTTTTCTTGCACCATAAACTGACATATTATCCTCCCACACTTCGCGAATGAGTATTATCAGCTCAGCATCACGCTTTTTGCGGTTAGACAGTCGCTCAGGCTCTCTTTGTATCTGTTTATGAGAATAATACGTTGATGGTGCAATCGGCAATTCCTTGCAAATTGACTCGACACCGTAATGCTCTCTGCAAGCATCAATAAAATCCACTATTACTTCTGTTTGCGGTCGAGCTCCGCTTGGGCGAAAAAAGCGGCAGCTTGCCTCAGGATATCATTCGTTCGCTTGAGCTCTTTATTCTCGCGCTCTAAGACGGCAAGGCGTTCTTCAGTTGATTGCGTATTAGAAGAGGGTTTAGACGGTTGAGCTTGAGATTTCTTGACCCATGCTCTAAGTGTTTCTGGGGTACATCCCAGTTTATCTGAAATCGATACTAGCGCAGCCCAAAGAGAAGGGTATTCATGCTGTTGTGTGGTAACAAGCCTAATTGCACGTTCACGAAATTCTGATGTATAGCGATTTGATTTTTTCATAGTTCCAGTTTCTCAAGTTATTGAGTCTCTGGCAAACACGGGGCGATTCAGGTTGGTTAAGCCGAAGGCGCCACCCAACAGAGTTCTAATTTAGGTGACATAAGTTGATGATTTAATTAATTTAGTTACTAATTTATGTGTTTGTAACCCTCTAAAAGCAGCGAAATTGTCATGAATGTCATTAGTAACACTACAATAATCACTGACTCTTGAGCTTAATTGTAAAAGAGCGAAGTAAGGTTGAAGTTTTAACGTAATGGTTCTGTCGGGCTTGGTCTATAAATTGTACTTATATTATTCAACAGCTTTTAAGCGTTTTGTAATGGCTTGAAGTTTATCTTCTAGTGTAAAAGACAGAATTAAGGTTTCTTCTACAATTTCTTTCGTTTCATCAACTAAGCCTACTAGCTCCGACTCTTGCTCTTCATCTAAGCCTAGAGTGATCATTTTTGATTGTATAGCTTGAGATAAGTCATTTACGAGTATTTTTATTTGTTTATCTTGCTCTGAGCATAGCTTTTTTATGGTACTAAAATCATCAGCAAGTTGACTTTTTAGAGTGTTTAAAGCTTGTTGGCGTATCGTCGCTTTTTCTAATTGTTGTTCAATAAATTCTATCCGGCTTTCTATAATGGTAAGCAAAATAGCAAAGTTATCTCGAAGGCGACCAAGTAAGCCTTCATCCTTTGTATTTATTCCCTTTATAAGCATTGAACAAGCAGGCGCGTTAAATAATAAATTAGAGCTAAATGGAACTATTCGCTTGGCTCTTCTGCCTAGTTCTAGAATTTCTTTTTCCAAGTCAGAAATAGTTTGTTTTGGGAATTGGTGATATTGGTTTGCTACCCTAAACTCTACGCAACAGCTGGCGCCTGCATTAGTAAAATAGCGCTGTACGTTAGCAAATAATGTGTCTAAATCCGTTACCTCAAGATTGTCAGTAAAAAATGTGACTAATTCTCCAAGTTCGCTTGCTTGTTGCATTGATGTAAAAGCAGTTGTAGAGGCAACATCGTACATTTCTTTTAGATTATTTCGCTCTGTAATACGCAGTTCAACACGCTTTAATTTTTCGTTAAGTTCCTTAAAGTCTACTGGCTTGGCAATATAATCATCGCCGCCATACCCATATGCTGTGAGTTTGTCTTCACTTGATGTTAAAGCGGATATAAATATAATTTCGCAATCATCGTATTCACCGGATTGTTTTATTTGTTCAACTAAATCATAACCAGTAAGGCCATTACTAAGTAAAATATCCATTAAGACGACTTGTGGCTGGTGCTGTTCCATTAGTGCTAATATTGGCTCGGTTCCATCAGATGAAGCAATATCGTGTTGCTTAGAAAGCGCAATTTCCATGATGTTTCTATTTTGAGGGTTATCGTCAACGGACAATATTTTCACTTTGACTCCTTAATTTAGTTATTGTCGTCCTATCTTAAATGATATTAGTCATGGAAATGGCTACCCGCAAATAATAAATTCATGTACATTTTCATGGAGCACTTAAGTAACACCACATTAAAAGTTTATTATGATAGATACTTTATTCATTTGTTTATAATCCTATAAATGCGCCGAAATCGTCATGAATGTCATTAGTAACACTACAATAATTACTTACTATTAGCTTCGTGGCATAAGAGCCAATCGACGTTTGAACTTCAAGGTCATGAGATTAGATATCATGTGCAAGGGGAAGAGGGAGCACTGAGTTTATTACTGATCCATGGTTACCCAACCACAAAATGGGATTGGCATAATCAATGGGCTGAGCTCACTCAATAGTTTAAAGTATTTATCCTCGATACGCTGGGTTTTGGCTTTAGTGACAAACCGCAAAATGTTACCTACACCATTATTATGCAAGCGGATTTACTGACTCATTTTTTGAATCTGTTCAATGTAAAAGCAAAGCATATTTTAAGCCACGATTACGGTGATACAGTAGCGCAAGAGCTACTTGCTAGAAGCAACTTAAATGAAGTACATGGCATAAAAATACAAAGCATTTGCTTTCTTAACGGCGGGTTATTTCCAGAAACGCATAAACCTGTACTGCTACAAAAGCTGTTACTTAGCCCGATAGGCGCTTTAGTGTCGCGACTTGCAAACTATAAAAGCTTTAAGCGTAATTTTGATAATATATGTGCCGTACCACTTACCGAAAAAGAGCTCAACGAATTGTGGCAGTTAATTGCATACAAACAGGGCAGGCCTGTAATGGCAAAACCGAAGAATAAACTAGACACCCACTCGAATTTTTGAAGTTTGGCGAACTAAGTACTAGGCTTTCATCAGTGTGAAAAAAAAGCTGGGTGTCTTATGGCAATCGTAAGAAAGCGTCATGTAAGTTTGGTTGGTACAAAGTACTACCACTGTATATCACGTTGTGTTCGGCGTGCTTTTTTGTGCGGTGAAGACCATTTTACTGGTCAATCTTACGAGCACCGCAGAGGCTGGATTAAAGATAGACTGCTAGCACGAGCGAAAGTATTTTGTATTGATGAGTGCCTGAGCTGTAATTAATAATTACACTGTTAGCATATCACTCCTATGGAGTGAAAATTTGACTTTAAAATATATTTTATTAGTATGATATAACTAATAAATTAAAGGGAATTTCTGGTGTATAGATTATTTATAGTTCTATCATTAATGTTAAGCTTTTCAAGTTCTGCATTTGAAAATGTTATTTTTAATAAATACTATTTTCCAATTAACGATAATTGGGAGACGATGAGAGTTTTAGAGGAGGGTGAAGGCTTTGCCCTAGTCAACAGCCAAATGCAAACTTTAAGTATAAGAAAATTTGATAACGATGATCCATTAATCACTTTAGAAGATGGAAGCACAATTCCATTAGTTGAAATACATTTAGACAGCCTAACAAATTCAAATTCGGACATAGAAAGTAAAGTTTATAAGGAAATTAAGAATAGCTTTTCTAAAGTAAAAGAAATTCAAAACAAAACTAACTCCTTTAACTTATTCGTCGAATTAAAGCCAGATTTAATTGATACACAAATTGCCTATTTATATTCAAAAGAAAATGGAATTTTTATTGGGATTACATCAACAATACCTGAGAGAGATTTTTTTAAATTTTTAAAATCAATCCACGAAAAAAAATAAGGAAGTTAAATGTCAAATTCTATCGAGCAACTAGATAAAGAAGACCAAGAAAACCTACAATTTATATTACAAAAAATGTATCCTGAAAGTAGTGCTTTTAAAGAAAACAAGCCTTCGATTGAAACTTTAAAAGTTTATATGCAAGCTCTTAAGGCTAATACTTTTTGTAACAAAGCAATGACAACGCTTACTACTGAATTAGCTACAGCTACAGTAAAACAGATATACAGGGGTAAGTTTAAAAAGATCGTCAATAAGGTTCTAAAAGAAATAAAAGGTCACTATAAAGAAAATAACCTTAACTTCTTTATTTGCAATCAGGTTGTAAAGTATAAGTATAAGTCTCCGTTAGTTATTTCTCTTCAAGGCTATTTCTAGTATAACAGCCCTATCTTTTATGTTGAAAACTCTACATGTAAAGGCTACGAGTTAGTGGCCTTTATTAATTAATTTGTTACACGTTTAGAAACCAAAGAGGTAAATCTTGCTTTCAGATAGCAGAACTTAAACTCTTAACAGCGGCTAAATTTAAGCCGCTACTTTCCTCTAAAAGTGCAGCGCCTGTTATCCTATTTGTGAATTAATGTAGCTTTGCCAACATAAGTTTTGTGCGTTTGGGGGGAGTTATTTTTAGCATATTTTAATTACGATATAGGTGTTGGTGAAAAGCCATTTGTTTACTTATTTATAAGGTGGGTTGTTTTCATAAGTGTTTGTAATGTGGTGTCTATTAATTAACCTAAATATAGAATAAGGAACATTCATGGAATTAGTCAAAACCACAAGTTTGAAATTTGAAGTAACAGAAACTGGTCATCAAATTATACAAGCTAAAATAAATGGACATAAAGTAAATTTAATTTTAGATACAGCGGCGGGTGTATCTGTTTTGGATAGGGCATGTATTAAAAAGCTTGGAATACAAGAGAAACTAAGTGAAGAAAATGCCGCAGGTTTAGGTACAGCCGACCACGAAATGGGCCTTATTGAAGTATTAAAATTTGAATTGGCAGGGCAGTTGTTTGAAAGTACAGAGTTTGTATCACTAAACCTAGACCATGTTCAGGTAGCAGGTGGTGATAATATTATCCATGGATTATTAGGTTCTCCATTTTTTAGAAAATACCAAGCTGTGTTAGATTTTGGCACTAATACACTGACAATTAGAGAGCCGTTAGCTGATTATGAGTAATTAAAGCGACTTATTTAAGCCGCTCTTTGCATATTATACACAGCGTGATAAGTCGGGTTGTCTCAAGTAAATTTATCATTTTTGTCGGATGACGTGGCTTCGCCACTTATCCGATCTACGTTAAAAGGTAGGTTGGTTAAGCCAAAGGCGCCACCCAACAGAGTTCTTAAAGCTATTAAAGCGGCTTAATTCAAGCCGCTACTTACCTCTAAAAGCGCAGCGTCTCTTATCCTCTTTGTAAATTAATTTGCTTTAAACAACATTAACTTTGCCTCTTTTCCATCCGTTAATATCGCTACATTACCTTCAGCAGTGACAAACACATCTCTGAGCCTGCCTGTGGCTTCTGGAAAAATATGAGTCTGGGTGTATTCACCATTCGCTAAATTAATACTGTAGAGCTTTTTATCGACCAATGTAGTAATAAGCACGTGACGTTGCAGTGAAGGGAAGGCTGTATGGTTAGAGCCATAATATGCCATGCCTGATGGGGCGATTGAGGGCGTCCAATCTACGGCTGGTTTAGCCATTCCAGGGTAGTCTCTAAAGGGGGAAATACGTGCTTGTGAATAATCGTCGCCGTTGGTTATTACTGGCCAGCCGTAATTGGTGCCAGCTGTTAAATAGTTGAGCTCGTCACCGCCTGCGGGGCCGTGTTCGTGGCTAATAATTTGCTGTGTATCGTGATCATAAACCAAGCCTTGCAAGTTACGGTGCCCGAGTGAATAAATGGCATGCGCGTTAGCGTTTTTGTGACTAAGAAACGGGTTATCGCTTGGTATTGTGCCGTTTAAGTTTATGCGTAATGTTTTGCCAAGTTGACTGGTAATAACCTGTGCTTGCTCGCGGTAGTCAAAACCATCACCACTTGAAAATAATAAGGTACTATCAGGCAATACAAGCGCGCGGCCAGAATAATGCTGCGGTGTGCCCTTATCGGTGGCGACTTTATAAATAATTTTTGGCGTTGAAAATTGCGCACCATCAAACGTGGCTTTGGCTATTACTAGCCTGTTTGCATCAAGCTCACCTTGGGCGTAAGTGAATATAATTTCTTTTGATTCACTGTAATTTGGCGAAAGCACTACATCAAGTAAACCACCTTGCCCTGCAACGTATAAGCCCTCGAAGTTTATTTTAACTCGGGTTTGTTGGTTGTCTTTAATGATAACAACATGGCCATCACGCTCGGTGATTAACCAGGTATTGTTTGGGAGTTTAACCATACTCCACGGTGAATTGAGCCCTGTTGCTAAAGTACTAGCTGTGTATTGCTGTGTTGGTAACTCTGCACTGGCGTGACAAGAAAACGCTAAAAGTGACAGTAGCGTAATACAATATAGAGATTGTTTACCCTGCAAGCCTTTGCTAGTGTAAGGAAAAATTTTTATTTTAAGTTGAGATAACCATGCAGTTTTTAACACGTATACTCCCGTCATTTTTAGTTTCTTGGTTACTTACATTCACTCTTGCTAGCTTGTTTCATAGTCAATACGTTGTCAATCAATTAGTTAATGTAGGTGTTGTAGTGGGCTTTAATGACCGTGTTAACTTAATCCTTGAAGATTGGCTTGGCTTGCTACCGACCTATGGCGCTATTATTGCTGTTGCACTCGCCATCGCGTTTTTGGTTACTTGGTTTATTGCTAAAAAAATGAACAAGCAAGGTACACAACTATTTGTTATTGCTGGTATTGTAGCATTTGCTACCGCGTTAATTGCGATTGAGTCAATTATGAATATTACTATTATTGCAGGTGCAAGAGGTTGGGGTTTTTATGCGCAATTATGTGCAGGTGCAGTAGGGGGTTATGTATTTGCAAAACTCATTAAGGAAAATAAGCACAAGGCAGCGCATCACGGCTTTTAAGTCAGTATTGGTCTGCAATGTAAAAAGCCGCTATTAATATAGCGGCTTTTGTGTGTATAAATTACCTAGTGATATTAAAAAATTAAACTAAACAGCTTGTAACCACTTAAGCCAAAAATAAGCACTAACACCGGTAAAGTAAGTAAGTTTACTAACATTGAGTTGGTGTATTTGCCCATTACTGATTTTTGGTTAACCAGCCACACTAGGTAGGTGGTTACAATAGGCAGTAATAAGCCATTTGCGGCTTGAGCAAAAATTATCACGGCAACAGGGTCTAAACCCAGAGACGCCACGGCTGCACCAAATAATAAAATAACAATGGCGACACTTTTAAAGCGGGTGTTATCCATTTTATTTGACCAACCTAACATGCCACATACTGCATATGCACCGGCAAGGGGAGCTGTTATTGCGCTGGTTAAACCTGCTGCAAATAAGCCAATAGCAAAAAAGTAATGGGCAGCATCGCCAAGTAATGGCTCAAGTTGTACCGCCATGTTGGCAGCGCTAATTTGCCCTGCATCTGTGCCATAAAATGCCACTGACGCGGTTGATAAAATTGCCAGCGTGATCACGCCACCTAAGGTGATAGACACACCCGTATCTACATTAGTTTGCTTAATGACTTTTTGCTTATCACTTTTGCTGTCGTGCCTTGCAGCTAAAACACCTGAGTGTAAAAATAAGTTATACGGCACTATGGTGGTGCCCACTAATGCCAATACGGTGGTAATTGAACCCTCAGGCATACTAGGAATAAACCCTGCTAACACATCACTCAGCGAGGGAGCAGCCATAACTAACGTAGAGATAAACACTAGGCTCATTAGAATCACTAATAAAATAAGCGCGTTTTCAACGACTTTGTGTTTACCGCTGTAAAGTAACACCGCACTTAAAAATGCAATGAGTGGCGTCCAAAGCTGGGCATTAACATGAGGGAATATTTCAATTAATCCCATACTGGCACCGCTAAGGTTACCAGCCTCGTAGGCGGCACTGCCTACTCCAATGGCGCTGATCACTAAAAATATAGCGAGAGATTTAAATAGGGGCGTTTCAATGTGAGCTCTTAGCGCTTGCGCTAAATCTTGCCCGGTGGCTACGCCAAGGCGCGCCGCCATAGATTGTAATAATATGGTGGCAATAACTGAAAACAGTAATGTCCATATTAGTGCAAAACCAAAGTTTGCACCTGCCACGCTGGCAGTCGTAATAGTCCCTGGTCCAATGAAGGCAGCGGTGACGAGTAGTCCTGGTCCTAATCGCATAATTGACCTTAATAGTACTTTTGTATATTGCTATTTAAAGTTACATCTAACGTTTTATAACGCGATGCCTGTATTATTGCTGCCACTTATATTAAGTGCCTTGCAGCGATAGCCGCCCCTTGGCAAACCCTTTTTTGATGATAATCATATGTTAAAAAAGGTCGCGTAGCATACCAACTTATATATAAATTTAAAGTGGGTGTGGCGCGTTTGCACAAAATTAATACAATCAATAAATAACAGTAATAACCGCTTACCTCAGTTTAGGGCTTATTTAACGGCTTAGAGGATGACTGAATAACTTTAAATTGTTCACAGGTTTATGCCAATAACTATAGGCACTATAAACGCTTTGCACGCACTGTATTCACGCAAAGGGTTTGAATGCCCTAAATATCAATTCATGCCATCACGGCTTTAATGGCCTCTAAGCCTTTTCGCAAAGTGCTGGCATCGGTTGCATAATTAATGCGAATACACTGGTGTTTGTGTGCCCAAGCATCATCAATACCAATAAAAAAATTATGCCCGGGAATAATATAAACATCCTGCTCTTTGAGCTTTTGGTAAAGTTGTTCGCTGGTTATTTTTGCCTCTTTAAACCACAGCCACATAAAAAATGCGCCTTCTACTTTGTGTAAGTAAACGGGGAGGTGGGCAAATATTTCATCAAACAAGTTCATTGCTGTTTGTGCTTTTTCTCGATAAAAAGGCAGCACTGAATTTTTACACAGCGGAAGGAGTTCATCTTCATTAATAAGGCGCGTTACTAAACTTGGGCCAAAACTATTCGGCGACAAAACCATACTGCCATTCACACGGCCAATGGCTTTAATTATGTCATTGTTAGCCACTACAATACCGGTTCGCAAACCCGGTAGGCCAAGCTTTGAAAGTGACATGCATAAAATAATGTTTGAGTTCCAGGTTAAGTTTGCGTCGGTATAAATACACCCAGGGAATGGGTCGCCGTAGGCGTTATCAATGATCAGTGGGATATTATATTGCTTAGCCAATAAATCGAGATGCTGTACTTCTTCATCAGTAATGACATTGCCTGTTGGGTTAGTCGGGCGCGATACACACAGTGCGCTAATGCTGCTGTCGCTTGCTAATACTTGCTCAACAGCTTTAAAATTAATGATATATTTAAATTGGTTTGAGCCACTTTCAGTATTTAAAATTTCGATATCGGGCTTTATTGCTACAAACATATCGTCAGTTAAGCCTTGATCTGCATAGCCTACATATTCAGGTGCCAGCGGAAATAAAACCTTTTTATGGCTTCCATCAGGCATACTGCCAGCTAACAGATTAAATAACACAAAAAAATTGGCTTGGCTGTCATTACCAAGCGCTATATTATTTGCGGTTAAATCCCATGAGTATTCACTTTTTAGTTGCTTGGCCAGAGCTGCACGAAATGCATCATTACCCGTTGGGCCATCGTAAAGTCCAAATACGTTGGAAAGTGTATTATTAGCAACAAGCTTTTGTAACTCATTGATAAAAATATCATTAACCTCAGGCACTAGGGCCGGATTACCACCACCGAGCATAACAATATTTGGATTATTACTGTTTTTAGCATCGCCTAAATCTTCCATTAACTGAGTAATACCATTAGGTTGAGTAAATTTAGTGCCGAAGTTTGAGTAATCCATAATGACCGTGTGCCTTAAAAAATGATAAGTTAGTGTAAATTAACACTATGAATTTGATATTGAAAAATTTTCACCGCTTAGATTACTATAGCCATAACCCGCTATAATCGTTTTTCATATTTTAAGTAGGGCAGCCTTATCAGCAACCTTGAATCACACACTAAAACACCTTTAAACACCAAAGCAGACGATTCGGTTATTACTGATACGATTCTTAAAATTGCCACTTTTAACTTGTTTAATTACCTTGAGCCGCCTAATGCCTATTATGAATTTGAACGCATATACACCGCAGAGCAGTGGGCTAGAAAGCAGCGTTGGCTTATTAATTACTTAACCGAACATCAGCCTGATGTGATTGGTTTTCAGGAAGTATTTAGTATTGAGTCGCTTAAAGAATTAGTTAAAGATCAAGGCTATACGTACTTTGGCGTGGTAGATGAGCCCCAGGTAATCGACGACTTTATTTACAAACGCCCTGTTGTGGCAATAGCCGCAAAATACCCCATTGCTGAAGTGGCAAGTGTTGAGCATGACCATGAGCTTGCTGAAACCCTTGGTTTAACTGAGGATTTTACATTTAGCCGAAAGGTGCTTAGAGCTACAATAACCTTACCGCATATCGGCAACACGGATTGTTATGTGGTGCATTTTAAGTCTAAGCGCTCAATGATAGAGCTTGATGAGCAAAACAAAGACCTCACACCCGAAAAAAATATTATCGAGCTTTTAAAAGCCGATATAGCAGGGAGTTGGGGCTCAACTATTCAGCGCGGCAGTGAGGCTACATTGCTGATGATAGACATCATTGCACGCCGCGAATCTACACAAAACCCAATGGTTTTAATGGGCGATTTTAACAACGACTTAGCCGATGGCGTTTTAAGCCATTTACTAACAAATACACTGCGCTTTGCCCCCACGTTTGACAGTAACACTTACCTTGCAAAATATTGCCTTAACGACGCATGGCAGTTATTTGCAAGGTCGCAATTAAATTTGGCTAATCAAAATAATGAAAATAAAGTGGATTTAAAGCGAAAGCCTACCCATTATTTTGGCGCGAGCAGCTCAGTGCTTGACTACATTTTGTTGTCTTGCGAGTTTGACTCAAGTTACGACGACAGCTTTTTTGAGGTGAGCCATTACCATACTTACGATCGTCATTTAATTAACCCTGAATTTGAGCGTGATGATTTAAGCACCGATCATGGCGTGGTATTGATTAGCTTAGCATTAAGGTCGTAGCGAATTTTGTTACTATAAATTGTAAGCTAATCTGCCGCTGACATAATTAATATTAAGGCGCTCAGTAGGTGCCTTGATGTTTTCCCTTTCTTTTATCCTGCTGTTTTAAAAAATCACTAATAATTAGTGCATTAACCCTAATTTATATTGATCCACATCATCTTTATTAACGGTGAGGGTGGTAGATTAGTGACGCTAGATTTTTAAGTTCGTTTAAATCGCTTATTACAACTACCCTTGTTGTACTTACAAAGCAGGGTTGCTTTCATATAACAAATAGCGTGCTGTATCCTAAAAATTTTTACCTTAACTACCCTCACTTACATTACTTTATACATACATGGAGTTTTAGCACATGACAATTAAATCAACGTTCAAATCTTTGAGTAAGCTCGCTGTATTGGTCATTGTGGGGGGGGCTGGCTGGTATGCTTGGCAAACCTTGCAGCCTACATCATTTGCTGATCAACTCCCTGACAGCGTTGCCTATGGAAATGGGCGAATTGAAGCGACTGAGTACGATATTGCTACAAAATTACCGGGCCGCTTAGTTGACGTTATGGTGCAAGAAGGCGATATGGTCAAAGCGGGTCAAACGTTAGCGGTTATTGATACTGATGATTTAAATGCACAGTTACGTGAAGCTCAGGCGGGGCTTCGTGTTGCTAATGAGTCTCGTAAATACGCATTAGCGATTGTAGAGCAGCATAAAAGTGAGCTTAATTTTGCACAAACTGAATTGCGCCGCTCTGCAAAATTATTAGAAAAAGGCCATATTTCAACAGAAGTGGTAGATCAACAACGAACCACCTCTGCTATTGCGCAAGCTGCTTTAACCGCGGCAAACGTAAAAGTTGTGCAGTCGGATGCTGAAATAGAAGCAGCGCAGGCACGTATTGAGCGATTACAAAGCAACATAGCCGACAGCACGCTCACAGCACCAATCAATGGACGCATATTGTATCGATTAGCTGAGCCTGGCGAAGTGCTTGGCAGTGGTGGTAAAGTTTTATCGTTATTGGATTTAACCGATGTTTATATGAGTATATATTTACCAACAGCGCAAGCGGGCAAGGTAACAATAGGCTCACAAGCACGCATTGTTATTGATGCTGTTGCCGAGTATACATTACCGGCTAAAGTGACGTTTGTATCTGCACAGGCGCAATTTACCCCTAAATCGGTAGAAACCCGAAACGAGCGCGATAAACTGATGTTTAGAGTTAAGGTAAAGCTCGACTCGCAGTTATTAAAAGATCATATCAAACAAGTAAAAACAGGGGTGCCAGGGCTTGCTTATGTGTTGTTAGCGCCTGAAAAAAATTGGCCTACGTCATTACAGGTACGAGTGCCTGAATAATGGATAACGACGATAAAAACATTCAAAAGCCACCAAGTGAAAGTGTGGTTACGCTTACTAAGGTGAGCCATCGCTATGCTAATAATCGCGTGCTGGACAACATTAGTATTTCATTACCTGGCGGGAAAATGGTCGGGTTTATAGGCCCTGATGGCGTAGGAAAATCAAGCTTGCTGGCACTTATAGCGGGGGCAAGGGCGATTCAAGTGGGAGAGGTTGAGGTATTAAACGGCAATATGCGCAGCAGTGGTTTTCGTAATACGGTGTCGCCACGCATTGCTTACATGCCTCAAGGGCTTGGCAAAAATGTGTATCCAACACTTTCTGTGTTTGAAAATATAGATTTTTTTGGTCGTCTATTTTCTCAAAATAAAGCCGAGCGAAAACAACGAATTAATAACCTTTTAAAAAGTACAGGCTTAGAGGCATTTGCCGATCGCCCCGCAGAAAAGCTCTCTGGCGGGATGAAACAAAAACTCGGTTTGTGCTGCGCACTGATCCATGACCCTCAATTATTAATTTTAGATGAGCCAACAACCGGAGTTGATCCGCTATCGCGTCGTCAATTTTGGCAATTAATAAACAGTATTCGCGCTGAAAATACTCAGATGAGCGTACTGGTTGCGACCGCCTACATGGAAGAAGCCGATGATTTTGATTGGCTAGTTGCTATGGACGATGGAAAAGTAATCGGTACGGGCAGCCCACAAAATCTAAAAGCACAAACTAACAAAGAATCGCTTGATGAAGCCTTTATAGCATTACTTCCTGAAGAAAAACGCCATGATCATCAGCGGTTAGTTGTGCCACCTCGTAAACAAGACTTAAACACAACTCAGTTCGCTATAGAAGCAAATGGATTATGTAAAACATTTGGCGATTTTACCGCTGTTAACAAGGTGAGTTTAAGTATTGAACAAGGTGAAATTTTTGGCTTTTTAGGCTCAAATGGCTGTGGAAAAACCACCACAATGAAAATGCTTACCGGGTTACAACCGGCAACCAGCGGCGAAGCAAAATTGTTTGGTGAAAAGGTCGATGCCAATAACATCGAAAGCCGCAAACGCGTTGGTTTTATGTCGCAAGCATTTTCGCTTTATAACGAGCTTACAGTGAAGCAAAACTTGGTATTGCATGCACGTTTATTCCACTTACCCGCAGAGAAAATAGAGCCGCGCGTTAAAGATTTAATTACTCGGTTTAACCTTAAAAAATACAGTGACGATTTTCCTACCGATTTGCCCCTAGGTATTCGCCAGCGTTTATCGCTTGCTGTTGCGGTAGTACATAGCCCTGAAATGCTCATACTTGATGAGCCCACATCGGGTGTAGACCCCGTTGCAAGGGATGACTTTTGGCAGTTACTCATTGAGCTTTCGCGCGAACAAGGCGTGACTATTTTTATTTCGACTCACTTTATGGATGAAGCGGCACGTTGCGATAGAATTTCGTTAATGCATGCAGGTAAAATACTTGCCAGCGATACGCCAGCTGCACTGTGCCAAACGCGTAATACCGACACACTAGAAGCTGCCTTTATTGAATATTTAGAAGAGGCGGTAAATGCAGCCGGAGCAAGCTCGGCGATACAAGCATCGATAACGGATAAACCCAAAGCATTGGCTACAGCGCCCGCTACTCGTAAAAATAACACTAACCCCGCATTTAGTTTGTTGCGGTTATTTGGTTATGCGCATCGCGAAACGCTAGAGTTATGGCGCGATCCTATTCGCCTAACGTTTGCTTTGCTGGGCTCGATAATTTTGCTGTTTATTTTAGGTTACGGCATTACATTTGATGTTGAAGATTTAAGCTTTGCGGTACTAGATCAAGACCAATCGCCAGAGAGCCGCAACTACATCCAAAATATTGCAGGTTCACGTTACTTTATTCAAAAAGCAGATATTAAAAGCCCGCAAGAACTTGATAAACGAATGCGCAGTGGCGAGTTAAGCGTGGCCGTTGAAATTCCACCTAACTTTGCTCAGCAATTTAAACGCGGCCGTAAACCTGAAATTGTAGTGTGGATTGATGGTTCTATGCCGTTTAGGGCAGAAACGATTAATGGTTATATGAGCGGCGTGTATTACAGCTATTTAACCAACTTATCTTTGCGCACTTATGCGCAGATACCCAATTTAGTGCCAGCTAATATTGAATCTCGCTATCGTTATAACCAAGATTTTAAAAGCATTGAGGCCATGGTGCCGGCGGTTATTCCACTGCTATTGGTATTTATTCCTGCGATATTGATGGCGCTTGGCGTAGTGCGCGAAAAAGAGTTGGGTTCAATCATAAACTTATATGTCACACCGGTTAACCGGCTGGAATTTATTATTGGCAAACAGCTGCCTTACATTTTAGTGAGTATGATTAGCTTTTTTGGCTTAGTTGCACTTGCTATTACTGTGTTTGGTGTGGCGCTAAAAGGCAGCTTTTGGGCGCTTAGTTTGGCTGCATTATTATACGTTACAGCGACTACCGGAGTGGGGCTGTTAATTTCGGCTTTTACAAAAACACAAATTTCAGCACTGGCAGCCACTACGGTGGTGGTGTTGATGATTGCCGTTAACTTTTGTGGGCTAATTGACCCTGTTTCTTCCTTGGAAGGGTTTGGAGCGATTATTGGCAAACTGTTTCCAACCACCTACTTTTTAGAGGCGTGTCGGGGGGTCTTTAATAAAGCGCTTAATTTTTCTGATTTATCAGCCCAGCTACTGCCTTTATTCGCTTTTATACCCGTGCTGACTCTGGCCAGTGTATTTTTACTTCCAAAGCAGGACAAATAGCCATGCAACGTCGCGGAAAAATTATTAATTTAGGTATTAAAGAGTTGCGTAGTTTATGGCGTGATAAGGTTTTACTGCTATTTGTTTTTTTTGCTTTTACTGGGCTGATTTATGTGGTGGCTTCAGCCACGTCGATAGAGTTAAATAATGCGCCGATTGCAGTTGTTGATCACGACCAATCGCAATTATCTAAGCGTATTATTAATGCCTTTTATGAGCCTTACTTTAAAACACCAGACAGTATTTCATTAAGCGATATTGACTCAGCTATGGATAATGGCCGTTATACTTTTGTGCTTAATATACCGCCTTATTTTGAGCGTGATGTACTTGCAGCTAAGCAACCTACGATTCAAGTAAATATAGATGCTACGCGTATGTCGCAAGCATTTATTGGTGATAACTATATTCAAATTATTATTAACGGCGAAGTAAATGAGTTTGTGCAAGGTTATCGAACCGTTTATTCACTGCCAATAAAGCAATCGGCGCACATTATGTTTAATCCAAACATGACAAGTGTATGGTTTGGTAGCGTGATGGAATTAATGAACGTGATCACAATGATTTCGATTATTTTAACTGGAGCCGCGGTGATCCGTGAACGCGAACACGGCACATTAGAGCATTTATTAGTGATGCCGTTAAGCCCCTTTGAAATAGTGATGGCGAAAATTTGGGCTAATGGTTTAGTGATTTTATTACTGACTGCGTTTTCATTATTTATTGTGATCGAAGGTTTGTTACAAGTGCCTATTCATGGCTCGCCAGGCTTATTTTTATTTGGCGTTGCTATTCATTTATTTGCGACCACATCGCTGGGTATATTGTTAGGCACACAGGCGCGCACCATGCCGCAACTCGGGTTATTGATGATCTTAATTTTATTACCATTACAAATGCTCTCTGGCGGTGTTACGCCGCGTGAAAGTATGCCTGAGGTAGTGCAAAATATTATGTTATTGGCGCCAACAACGCATTTTGTAAAATTTGCTCAAGCAATTTTATACCGAGGAGCAGGGTGGGATGTAGTTTGGCCTTACTTTTTAGCATTAACTGTTATTGGCAGTGTGTTTTTTATTGTTGCATTAATGCGCTTTCGTAAATCAGTGGCGCAAGGTTAGGGTATTAAAATATAACGTGTAATTTCAAAAAAGTGGCTGTGATAAAGCCACCCGTTAACGTTAAAGCGCTAATGGGTGACTATTGAAGTATGGGGGAGTGATACCATCCGCAATAATAATTAAGCGAATGGGGATGACTTAGTTTAGTCTTGGGTTAATTTCTAAAGGAGATAGCGTAATGGTCGCATTACTGCTTGCTCCTTTATATTCTTGATAGTCTTTGTTTTCAAACAGCGTGTAAAAAACATCAACATAATCGTCATTATTAGTAAACCATTCATCCGGCATTGCTTTTAGCAGTTCATTGGTCAGCTTAGGAATAATGGCATAACCTTGCGCTTGTAAATCAGGAATGCTCGCCATTACTTGCTCTGATATTTCTAATAATTTTATTGCTAGAGTTTTATAGTTGGTGTTGTCATCTTGTTCCATTAAGAGTAAATCAACCGCCTGCCAACGATAACGCTGCCAATGAATTAGCACCTGATTAGGGCTGTAATCGGTTTGATCATGATCTAAATACGGTAAATCAACGATATCTAATATTGGTTCATCTCGGGTGGGGTCGACACCCGTTACAATGGCATAAATTTCAGCACCACCTGAGATCCAAGGTTCTTTGTCATCTTCTAAGCGTATTTTTTTCAATACACTGGTTTGCAGAGGTTGTTCATTGCTTAACTGGTTTCGTGGACTAACCGTGCTTTTACTGAATTTGTTAGTAGATAAAATTCCTCTCATTACTGCAATACCCGCATCTTGTACTTTTTGTTGATCTAATTCGACAATAAAGACAGGTTGGGTCGGCATTTGGTCAACACTAAGATAATGAATGTCACCATACTGATCGAACGCTTCAATCTCGCTCCATTGCGTATCGTCACCAGCGGGTGCAAATGCAAATAAAGGGCGTTCGCCTTGCTGCCAAGCGCTAAGCATTTTATCGCTTGCCAAACGCACTTGTAACAAACTACCTGTGTTTTGTGGTAAACCTTTCAGTTGTTGTAACGCGTTGTTTGCTAAACGAGTATTTTGTTGTGTGTGCATACCTAAAGACGGTAGCTGATCCGCATTCAAAACCAGTTTATATTGGCTTAGCGTTTGTTTAAGATCAGCGTTTAATACACTGTAATTAAGCGCTATTTGTTTTGCGAAATTGCGTTTAATGGTGGCTACGTCTTTGTATTGCGCCAACTTAGCCAAGTTTTCACCTTTTTCGATTTCATATTGAGCTGAAAAAGCGGGCGGTGATACACAGTTCAATAGCGCTAAGGTTACCAAGCATTTGGTTATTTTATTCATCATATTCATTTTACCGTTCCGTTATCAGTAACACTATAAAACAACACTTAGAATAAATACTCAAATAAAAATTATAAAATACGTAATTAGTACTGGTTTTAAGTTGCGCTCAGACTCTAAAAAAATACCAAGACGCTGTGATAGAGTAAGTTTTATATAAAGAATGAATCTATTACAAAAAATTATTTTACTAAAAAGTAATTACTATATACATCAGTGGCTTATCTTTGGCTTGATAGTTGCTGTAACTATTACTCTAATAACAACACAAAGGATTAAACAATGACCGATATAGCACATTCAGCGTTTATAGCATTTTATTTATATTTAATTATGATGTTAGTTCAGTGGACAGTGGCGACGTTTAGTAAAGCCAAACAGCCTGGGGCTGTACCAGGAAAAATAGATAAAGACCTATCTCATGAGAGTTTTATATTTAGAGCGCATCGCACCTTTCATAACACATTAGAAAACAGTGCGTTATTTATAGGAACGGTTTTATTTGCCTTTGTGATGAATTATCACAGTTCGGTTTTTGCAATCTGTATTTGGGTTTACGTTATTGCACGTTTAATTCATATGGCACTGTATTACGCCATTGCCACAGAGAAAAACCCCAGCCCGCGTAGTTACTTCTTTTTGATTGGTGTGATTGCAAACATTGTGATGTTAGTGCTGTTAGGACTGCGATTAGCAAGCTAATTAAATGATTAAAGCGAAAAGCAGACAGTCCCTAGCTTTTCGCTTACTTATTTTATTGGGCTGGCTTTGTTTTTCGGGTCACAATGAAACACATTAATGAGCCTAATGTAACTAATACTACGCCTTGCCAAAATGCGTTGGTGAGCGATAGTGATAAGTAAATAGAGGCAAATAGCGTAGACAATACAGGAATAAAGTAAGACAAGGTGCCTAACAACACTAGGTTACCGCCAATGATTGCTTGGTTCCATAGTGCGTAACCTCCACCAATAACCACCCCTGCCAGCAATAAAGTAAAACTAGAATATACGTTAAACTCAAAGCTGGGTTCATTACTCAATCCGTAACTTATCCATAAAAAGATTGCCGTGGCTGCAAAAAATATACTAATGGCATTTTTACCCTCGCTAAGTTTTACCGTTACACTGCAATACACAGCCCAAATAAACGCCGCTGCAAATGCCATGGAGTAGGGTACTGGATTGTCACTAATATTAGCGGTTAATACTTCCACAGATAAACCACTATTACCTGCAATGCACCATGCAACGCCTAAAAACGCAATCAGTATGCTGGGGTAGACTAATACGCTTACTTTAGTGCGGTTAACAATAATCGAAAATAAAATGGTTAACGCTGGCCAAAGGTAGTTAATAATCGCCATTTCCAACGCTTGCTGGCGACTATTTGCAAAGCCGAGGGATAACGCTAAACACATTTCGTAAATAACAAATAAGCTACCACCAAAGACTAAATAGCGTTTTGGGTAATTGCTTAGCCTTGGTACACCCATGACTAGTATTAAAAAAATCGCACTGACGCTGTACATTAAAGCAGCGCCACCAATTGGGCTAAATAGTTCTGATAAGTCGCGAATAAAGGCAGTTAAACTGCTCCAGAGCAAAATTGCGAGCACCCCAAACAGGGTGTATTTGTGTTTACTTAATAAAGACATAATAAAATTCAAAGCGTGATGATAAAACACGGGGAATGTGGCATTTTATGATTTAAAGAACAAGCATATGTATCAAAATGCCGACTAAATGCTTATAAATTATATTTAAGATCAATAGCTAAGGACAGAATGTAGCATTAAGCAGGGCAAGCTTAATATTCAGCTTGCCCTGTTAACCTAATTACTCAACGCCAATAAAACCACCGGTTTGATGCGCCCAAAGAGCAGCGTAAATGCCGCCTTGGGCAATTAATTCATCGTGACTGCCTTGCTCTACAACGCCGCCTTCATCAAGCACGATGAGTCTGTCCATTTGTGCAATGGTCGATAATCGATGGGCAATGGCGATTACTGTTTTACCTGTCATTAAATCATCTAAGCTTGCTTGAATAGCCGCTTCGACTTCAGAGTCTAAAGCGCTGGTGGCTTCATCAAGTATGAGGATTGGTGCGTTTTTAAGTAGTACGCGTGCAATAGCAATACGTTGGCGCTGACCGCCTGACAGGGTGACCCCTCGTTCGCCTACTTGCGCATCAAAGCCTTTGTTGCCTTTGCTGTCTTCTAAATCGGTTATAAAATCAAGGGCTTTGGCTTGCTTAGTCGCATCGAGCATTTCGGCTTCTGTGGCATCGGGTCTGCCGTATAAAATGTTATCTTTTACTGAACGATGCAGTAGGGATGTATCTTGGGTAACCATAGCAATATAGCGGCGAAGGCTTTCTTGGCTTACATCCGTGATATTTTGGCCATCAATACTAATGCTGCCTTTGTCGGTGTCGTAAAAGCGCAGCAACAAGTTAACTAATGTGGATTTACCCGCGCCAGAACGACCCACTAAGCCGATTTTTTCGCCGGGTTTAATGTTTAAGTTTAATCCGTTTATTACGGGGCCACGGTTATTTTCATTCGCGGCTTTACCGTAGTTAAAATATACATTATTAAAGTCGATTGCCCCTTGGGTGACCTTTAACGTTTCGGCTTCTGGTTTGTCAGCAACCGCAATAGGATTAGAAAGGGTGCGCATGCCATCGGCTACGGTACCAATGTTTTCAAACAAGCTGCTAATTTCCCACATGATCCATTGGGCCATACCATTAAGCCTTAACGATAAACTCAATGCCACGGCAATCGCTCCTGCACTAATGGCGCTTAACGACCATAAATACAAAGACACTGCTGCTACCGAAAACACTAACAAATAGTTTAAGCTTTGAATAACCACGTTTAAGCTGGTGACCAAGCGCATTTGTTTATAAACAGGCTGTAAAAATACATCCATACTTTGTTTGGCGTATTGTTCTTCGCGTTGGGTGTAAGAAAACAGCTTAATGGTTGAAATATTTGTGTAGCTGTCGACGATACGGCCGGTCATTTCTGAGCGTGCATCAGCTTGTGAACTGGCAATACTTTTTAATCGGGGTACAAAGTAAATTTGCACGCAAATATATAATGCTAACCACACTAATAATGGCAACATTAAACGCCAGTCTGAGGCGGCCACTAAAAACACCATTGAGCCAAAATAAACAGCAATGTACATAAGTACATCAAGTAACTTAGTGACTGACTCACGTACTGCTAATGAGGTTTGTAATACTTTTGTAGCGATACGCCCAGCAAATTCGTTTTGATAAAAGCTGACACTTTGGCGCAGTAAATAACGGTGTGCCAACCAACGAATAGACATAGGGTAATTGCCCAATAGCGATTGATGTAAAATAGCTGATCTAAAAAACACCACTATAGGCATGACGACTAAAAGCATTAACCCCATTTTTATTAACGCAGATTGTTGCTGCGAAAACAGCTCTTCAGGTGTGTATTCGCCAAGCCAGTCAACCAGTTGGCCCATATAACTAAATAAAGACACCTCTAAAATAGCGAGTAATGCGGAACTGAGCGACATAAGCACTAACGACAATTCCATGCCTTTGGTGTAGTGACGACAAAATGCAAAAAGGGTTTTAGGAGGCTGAGATGGAGAACGCTCTGGGAACGGTTTAGTCATCCGTTCAAATAGTCGATACATATTAACTGCTTAATTAAATATTTATAAAGATGTCCCACTATACCATTGTAAAACACAAAGGCGCAGTGGGAATAAGGTGTGCGTCGGTTAACTCAAGTTGAGTTAACCGTTTATAGCTTAGTGTGGCCGGTTTTATTTTTTACCAGCCAATACGATATACCCAGTGCTAAGGTAACTAACGCAAGGCCAACAATTTGCTCTGAGGTCACTAATTTTAAATCGAGGACAATAATTTTACGCGCCACAGCCATCAGTGCGGTAGCAATAACAAGTTCAACGGGCAGCGAGCTAGAGCCCAAATATAACCGAATGTTAGTAAATATTTCTACCGCAATTAGCACCACCATAAAGGCACCAAAGGTTTGCAGAATGTCTTCAATATTTAATAAAAAATAAGGCGGAGAACTTAACCGCATGTATAAAACATACACTACATCAGCAATACTCCAAAAAATAACCAGCACCATGAGCACTGCCAGTATTTTAATTGCAAAGCGAATAGCATGATGTAAATACTGCATCAGGGGATCAACATGATCCTCTGGTAATTCTTCGTGTTTCTTCATGTTATTTCAGCACCTTATTGATTAAATTAGCCTTTATAAAATGATAGCTGATTAATTATGTTTAGCACTATATACGGTCAAAACAGTATAAGTGATTATTTTTATTAAAATAGTGTGCTTGAACAGAGGACTTGTTTGGTGTGGGTTAAATTCTAAGTAAAATTCAAGGTGTTAATAATATGTAATTAAGCGTGTGATTTTTAGTGTCTATCTCAAAAGGTTTGCGGTTATTGGTTTCTGCTGTCATGTTGGTAGCATTCATTATGAGGATAACAATGCTATGTCTTATTTAGGTTTAAAGTTAGTTAATCGACTTATAAAGTATGGTGTGTTGGCATCATTAAGTTCTGTAACGCTTACAAGCTTTGCTGGCGAGTCTACACAACAAGCATCATTGCATAAAATTGCACAAGAAATTTCGGCGCAGCGTATTGAGAGTGATATTCAAACGCTGGTGGGTTTTGGTACGCGACATACGCTATCAGAGACTAAGTCTGATACACGTGGTATTGGCGCGGCAAGGCGTTGGATTAAAAAAGAATTTGAAGCGATTTCGGCACAATGTGGTGGCTGCTTAAAAATAATAGAGGTAAAACAAACCATTTCGGGAGAAAAGCGCATTCCTAACCCTGTAGAAGTGGTTAACATAATTGCGATTCAGCGCGGCAGTACTGAGCCTAATCGTATGGTGATGATGTCGGGTGATATAGACTCGCGTGTTAGTGATGTAATGGATTTTACCAGCGATGCGCCAGGGGCAAATGATAACGCTTCAGGGGTTGCCGGTGTTATTGAGGCAGCGCGTGTTTTATCGAAATATACATTTAATGGCTCGGTTGTTTACGCGGCGCTCTCAGGTGAAGAGCAAGGTTTATTTGGCGGTAAAATTTTAACCGCTTATGCGCAAAAAAATAATTGGCAGGTTCATGGTGTTTTAAATAACGACATGATTGGTAATATTACCGGTATTAATGGCGTAACCGATAACACCACTGCACGTATTTTTTCTGAAGGGACGCGAGTGGTTGAAACCAAAGAGCAAGCGCGTACTCGTCGTTTTACAGGTGGCGAAGTTGACTCAGCGAGTCGTAATTTAGCGCGTTACATAGACACCATTGCCGATAAATACATTGAAAATTTAGACACTATGCTGGTATACAGACTCGACCGATTTGCTCGAGGAGGGCATCATCGCCCATTTAATGATGCGGGCTTTGCGGCTGTACGTATAATGGAAACTAACGAGCATTACGACCGTCAACATCAAGACCTACGCAACGAAAATGGCATAGTGTACGGTGATACCATCGATGGGGTTGATTTTGATTACGCCGCAAAACTCACGTCATTGAATGCGGTGAGCCTAGCGTCAATGGCATGGGCACCAGCGCCACCGAAAGAAGTGAAAATTAGTGGTGCCGTACGCGCCAGTACCACACTTTCTTGGCAACCATCGGATGATAAAAATATTGCCGGTTACAAAATTTACTGGCGCTATACGAGTGAGCCACAATGGCAATACAGCCAATGGGTTGATAATGTAAGCGAGTTTACGCTTAAAAATGTGGTTATTGATAACTACTATTTTGGCGTTGCTAGCGTGAATAAACAGGGTGTTGAATCGCCAGTGGTGTTCCCCGGTGATGTGGGGTCGTTTGATCACAACATAAAATAATCGGTTTGCTTAAAAACCCAGCAAACAGCTGCGAATAAGGTGTTAAGCACGCTATTTATGCTTGCGCCTTATTTGTTATGCCCTTAAAGTGTAAACAAAGAAGTAAAAAGGTTATTAAAATGCAGCAACAAGAACAAAAACCATTAACACCAGAGCAGCAAGCTGAACTTCAGCAACAAGAAATTCAATGGCAGCGCGAATGTTTTCAAAATGCGCAAAAACATTTAGCTGAAAAAGGCATTATGCCCAAAACATTGCTTGAAAAAGAAAGCCGTTTTTTAGCGCCTTTATGCGCGCTTTGGAAATTTAAAGCGCAAAACGGTAAAAGCTACTGGGTGATCACCGGTCGTTTACCAACTGATCACGCTGAAGCATCTGCAGCAAAAGATGCACGCGATGCTATGCGTTATTTTTCACTGCAGTGGCAGTTAAAGGCCGATCAAATTATTACCGCGGGCGCGCGAGATAAAACCCAAGCTGATTTTGCAAATTTACTGATTAACCGTGCACATGGTTTATATGAAATGCATGAAAACGAGCAGCTGTGGGCAAAAGAACCCGCTTAATAAATAAAAGTGAATACGTATAAAAAACCTAACTTAGTGACCTAAGTTAGGTTTTTTGTTGGAACTTTAATAATTAAGCTCGAAACATAAATAGACTCTAATAAGCGCTATCTACGCGGACTGTGTTATTAGTTAAATAAATAAGACGCACATTATCACCTTGGTGAAAACGCATAGCGGGATCGTTGTCTTGTACCACCATAAATTGTTCACCACTTTCTACTTGTATAAGTAGTTCAACTAATTGGAGGTTTTCATAGCGTTGTGTCTGTTGCTGATTATGCGCAACATTACCACCAATCACTGATCCTAAAATAGTCGCTACCGTGCGACCGCTGCCACCACCAAACTGGTTACCAATAACTCCACCTAATAGGGCACCGCCAAAGGTTTTCCAGCCGTTGCTTTTATCGTGAACCAATTGTTGCTCTGTAATGTTGCGCACTGACTTCACTTTACCAAATAGTACTTGCTGCACAGGAACGGCTTTATTGCGTTCATACTTGGCAAAAGTGGGGGCACTAAATATTAATAAAGTGCATAAAAATAAGCTAAGCGTTTTCATGGTTCGCTCCTGTTAGTTACCAACCAAAGGTAGATTTTTCACGGGTTTTACGAATTTCAGTTTCGTCAGCCCATTCAACAAGGCCACTTTGCATATCCATTAAGCGCATTGTAAATTTGTAGTACACATCGGCTTTGTCAGCATTGGATTTAACAATGCTCGATAGGTTACCGTACAGCATATATTGCGCACCAATTTGTTTACCAAAGGCCACCGCAGTGCTTGGATTGATCAGTGCATCTTCATTTTGAAATGTAAGTTGTTCACGAACCGCTTCTACACGAGTCATATCAACAAATCTAAATTTTCCACTGCGAAGTAATTGAGTCGAAATTGAGTCGGTAATTGACTCAGTGTCTATGTGTTCACTGGTTTTGTTTTTAATACGCTCAACAAATACCACAGGGCGTGTATTGGCAGTCATAGTACCAACCACTGGCGAACTGAGAAGTGAGTCGGTCATTTGCGAGGCTACTTTTTGTAGGTCGGTAGAGCCAAAGTTTATATCTGTGGTTTCTACGGCTTGGGCATCACCATAACTAACGACTGCTTTATTAGCACAGCCTGTTAGTGTGAGTGCGGCTAAGCCTAAAATTGCATAGCCAGAGAGTGATTTGAATTGTTTATTGATCATCATGGTTTCCTTTAATCTTTAAATTCTTGTGCTTCAGTAGACACTTCTCTTACAGCTAAAGAGAAAGTAACGGCATTAGGGCTAGGCGCGAGCCCTGCAAGCTGAGTTTTAGCAAAGCCAAATAATGTGAGGGCTTGCCACGGCGAGTGGTTGCCTTTAATTACAAAGCCATCTTTATCAAACCAGTTAAATTGATACTGTAAATATTGTGACTTTTTATAGGTACTTGCCAAGGTGACTACCACGTCGGTTAGGTTATTTGTTTGACGAGTTTTTACATCACTAATTAATAGCTTTTTTGCTAACTGTAGATTGTTAACATTGAGCTGCTCTTTGTAGGCGTTGGTAGTTTGTTCAACTCCAATGCCTGAGGTTACAGGTCGGCTGCTACATGCGCTAAGCATAAACAACGCAATAATGGGGAGTATGTATTTCATGATGGCTCCTAAAGTTGCACTACATGGGAGTTAAAATAGTTATTAACAGAGGTTAGGTAGATTAACGTTAACCTTTGCTTACTAACGGTAAAATTTATTGGCGGTTTTGAGCCAACATTTAAGGTATGTTCGCCTGCAGCCACTGCACTGCGGGCAAGGCTAATTTGATTGGGTAAGGTAAGCCAGCTGCGGGTANNTGCAAGATTATATAAGTTTGCTAAAATATTCCCCACATCACCGCCACTGCGGGCAAGCTCAGCGCGCAGCTTTTCTTTCGCCACTAAGCGCAATATTTGCCTCGATACGCGCCCAGCAACTTGCTGCTCTAACGTTTTAGCGGCCAGTGCTTCTAAGTGCACTAGCGGGCTTAGTGATAATACGTGGTCATTAATTTTGACGTTTTTAACGGTGCTTTCATAGGCATTATTTATATAAATGGGCATGGCGAGACTATAAAAGCGGGCGTCTCCCTGTGAAGTATAAATGGGTAGTCGCAATTTAAATTCGTGTTGTTTTGGTATCAGGCCTTGTTCGAATAATATAACCACTTCGCCTTGGTTTTTTTCTAAGCTGTTAACTTCACCAAACTGGCGTTTAAATTGGTTATAGTCATCGGCAAAACCTTGCTGCTTAGCAAGACGCAGTACATCGTGTTGTAAATACGGATTGTTAGGTTGTATTTCGAGCGCTTTTTTATAGTCTATGTAGGCATCATCACCTTGCTTTGCCGTTTCATATAGTAACCCTGATAAATAAAACGTGTACGCATTTTGAAAGCCATTTTTAACCGAGCGAATTAAGTTATCCATATCGGGATAGTGTTGCTGTGCTTGGGCAACCGCATTATCAAATTCGCTTTGATTATTTAATAGTTCATCAACTTGTACTTTATTAGCACGGCGTATTTCAACTAAGGCGCTTTCAATATCATGTTTATAAACATAATTGAGTGCTTTGTAGCTATGCAACATACTCATTTCGTAGGCGGGCGGTGTATAACCAATAGCTGAGTCGTTGGTTAACAGCGCATTACTTTGCTCAAGCCCAGCACTTACTTGTATTTTTGCAGCTTGGCGCTTAGATTGCATTTGTTGATAGACAGTTTCAAAATGAACTTGTGCGTTATCGGGGTTGTTGGCTAAATCCGCGATACGGCCTTGTTCTAATTGGCTCAGTAAATAATTACTGTGTGTTTTGCTGTTTTTGCTTATTAAGGAGCGTGCACTCTCAATATTATTATTCGTAATGGCTTGTCTAATAGGGGTGGTATTAGTGGCGTAATCATTAAAGAGATCGTCAAAGCCAATGGTGCTGCAACCACTTACAATAAAGCAAAGACTAAAAATTAAAATGTGACGCACGCGCACTCCTTCTTATTTATTCTGTAAGGTTAACATACTGCCAATAAATACAAGTGTGAAAGATTGTAAAAAAGCGTAGTGTATAAACATAGAACAAAAACCCTTAATAAAAACTTTATCATTTAAAAAATAACCATGGTAACGTTTACAACATTGGACGTTAATTTAATCGGTATATAAGTACGGTACATATTTATCAATACGTTAGGAATTAATTTGAAAGCAACACTGTTTACTATTATCGCGTTAGTTGCCTTTGCTGCAAATTCGTTATTATGTCGGTTAGCGTTGGCGCAAGGCTACATTGATGCGTGGAATTTTACCGTTATTAGGTTACTGAGCGGGGCAGTGTGTTTGACCATTATTATGCTGCTCTATACTAGGCAGTTAAATAAAAAAGCGCAGTTAAGTAATCCTATTATTAACGATACTGGCAGTTGGCGAAGCAGTGCTAGCTTATTGATATATGCGCTGTGTTTTTCTGTTGCTTATATCGAGCTTGATACCGGTATGGGGGCGCTTATTTTATTCTCGGCGGTGCAATTTACAATGATTGGCTGGGGCATATATAAACAAGAGCGTTTAAGTGCTGTGCAATGGCTTGCATTTATAGTGGCGTTTGCTGCATTTGTTTACTTAATGGTGCCCTCACAGACAGCACCACCGTTGATGGCTGCATTATTAATGAGTATAAGTGGCATTGCGTGGGGAATTTACAGTATTCGTGGCAAGGCGTGTGTGTCGCCGCTAAGAGCCACTGCCTTTAATTTTATTCGTAGTTTATTAGTGCTACCTATTTTAATTGTGGTGGGAATGAGCCAGCTTAAAAATATACGTATCGAAGGGGCGTTACTTGCAATAGCCTCAGGTGCCATCGCATCTGGCGTAGGGTACAGTATTTGGTATGTGGCTATGCCACTATTAAAGAGCACGCATGCAGCCATAGTGCAGTTATGCGTACCCGTTTTGGCGGCTATTGCAGGGGCAGTGTTTTTATCAGAGACATTAACTGTACAATTTATGCTCCCCAGCAGTATCATTTTACTAGCGGTATTAGTTTTTACTTTAAATAAAAAGACTAAAACTGCTTAGCTGGTGGACTTACATTGATCACAAAGCGTTCATACAATGCAGGTAAGTGGGTTAAAATAGCGTCTTTACCTAATAAATCACTGTTTTTAATGCAGTCGTGCAACACTTCTGGCGTAAGGTGACGAATAAGCTGCGCTGATTGCGCTATGTGGCTAATATGCCAAAGCTCAGGAGCTACCCCGCCCAAGTCGTACTGGTAAGGTCGATAAAATCCAAATTCTGCTAGATGAGTGTCTAGCCATTGGCTTAGTTTAGCAAAAGGCCCACCTTGCTGATATTCATTAGGGCTCAATTGCAAAACATAATCGTCACTCACTGCGCTTTTATCGTAAATATCTAAATCAGTCCCTAAATGATGGCGACTCGCCCCCGGTAGCGCAGAATAAAGCATAATGGCAATGCATTTATCAATATCACTGAGCGAATTAATATCAACGTGTTGCTGCGCTTTGTTTAATACCGGCCGCTTAGCGGAAAATTTAGCGTTCCAAATAGCGGATTGACGGTTAAAATCCCGAAAACTTGATGCAATACATAAATCAAAGCCTGCTGATGCAGCCGCAGTTTGCAGTGCAATAAAGTCATTTACAATATCGGCATGCAAAAAGTGATTTTGTATGGCAACTAAATGTGCATCACTTTGGCCAGTGATGCATTGTATGAGTTCTTTATTTGCAGTCATTAAGTTAACAGGTGCTCTAATATTTGTTCGTAAATATCGGCCAGCGCGATTAGGTCGTCGGTGCTAACACACTCGTCCACTTTATGAATAGTGGCATTACGTGGCCCTAATTCAATAACTTTAGCACCCGTTTGTGCGATAAAACGACCATCTGAGGTGCCACCTGTTGTTTCTAAGTTAGTGGTTAACCCCGTTACCGATTTAATGGCGGCTACGGTGGCATCAACCAATGGGCCGTGATCGGTTAAAAACGGCAAGCCATTCACAATCCAATTGAGTTCATAATTTAAATTGTGTTTTTGTAAAATGGCATTTACTTTTTGTTGTAGTTGTTGATGAGTAACTTCGGTACTAAATCTAAAATTAAATTGTACCTCTAGCTCCCCAGGGATCACATTGCCTGCGCCCGTACCGCCATTAATATTAGAGATTTGAAAGCTGGTGGCTGGAAAAAAGTCATTACCCATATCCCACACAGTTTGGCTTAACTCGGTTAAAGCTGGCGTGGCTAAATGAATTGGGTTTTGTGCTAAATGTGGATAGGCCACATGACCTTGCACGCCTTTTATAGTTAAAAACCCCGTGAGTGAACCACGGCGGCCATTTTTAACCACATCACCGAGTACATCGCGAGAAGAGGGTTCACCTACAAGGCACATGTCTATTTTTTCACCGCGCTCCTCTAAAGTATCTATCACGCGCGTGGTGCCGTTAATAAACGGGCCTTCTTCATCTGAGGTAATTAAAAACGAAATGGAACCTTTGTGATCTGGATGCTTAGTCACAAAGCGTTCGGTTGCCACAATCATCGCTGCTAATGAGCCTTTCATGTCGGCAGCGCCACGGCCATGTAATAAGCCGTCTTCAATTAGGCCTGCAAAAGGCGGATGCTGCCAGTTTTTTTCAGGTCCAGTGGGCACCACATCAGTATGACCGGCAAAACAAAAATGCGGTGATTGCGTGCCTTTTCGTGCCCAAGTATTGAGCGTGTCAGTAAAAAAGAGCGATTCAATATCAAAGCCAATGGCGCTTAGGCGTTCATTCATCATATGTTGGCACCCGGCATCTTCAGGTGTAACCGACTCTCGCTGAATTAAGGCTTGGGCTAGGGTAATTACTGGATGGGTCATTATTTAAAGATCTCATCGTACTGGGCTGCTTTAAAGCCTAAATGGTATTGCCCGTTATTAATAAGAACAGGGCGTTTAATCATTGCAGGTTGTTCAACCAATATATCGATAGCAGTTTGCTTAGTTAAGCTTTGCTTTTGCTCATCCGACAGCGCTCTGTATGTTGTGCTACGTTTATTAACAAGCTGTTCCCAGTCAATATGCTCTGCAAAATCGCTAACCATATTATGATTAACGCCATCTTTACGATAGTCATGGAAAGTGAACGCGATGTCATTATCGCTTAGGTATTTTTTTGCTTTTTTGATTGTGTCGCAGTTGCTAATGCCATAGAGAGTGATCATAAACCTACTTCTTTTTGATAATAGTTAATAAGATATCTACACCAGCATTGACCTGCGGGTGAGAATAATGAAAAGTGCCTAAGTCGTGGCCATTGAGTATGATAAGGCTAGCTAAAATAGGCGTATCGAGTTCACGCAAATCAAAGTAAGCGAGGCGCTGTCCTTTGGTTATTTTGCTGCCGTTAAGCTGAGCAATATGAGTATGCGTAAGTGTTTGTGAATCGGGCACCGCTAGGTTTATTAATACTTTTAAGCCGTTGTTGGCTTTTAAAATAAATTCACAACCGGCACTTTTTACCTGCAGTAAGGTGCCATTGAAGGGCGCTAATACTTTATGACTCGATAAACTAACAACAATACCTGGGCCGAGTGTGCCAAAACGAAAAAAGGGTTGTGGATGCTCTTCCATTGGCATCACTTTACCACTGAACGGACTCGTGATTTGTATCGCGTTTCGGCCAATTTTATTTTTAGTTAAATAGCTAACGTCTTCAGATTTCATTATTTATTCAGTTACCACGTTGTAGCCATCGGCTTTAAGGGCTGTAATTGCTTTGGTGACCGTTTGTTTTTTTACTAAAATATAGTCGGTATCATATGTGGATATCGAAAAAATGGACACGCCGGCTCTGGCTAATACGCCTGACAGGTTTGCCATAATGCCAGTTAACGAAAACCCTAAAGGACCTATTACTTCCAGTGCTTGCCAATTAGATTCAGTGTCTTGGCTATCAATAATAAAGTCGACAGGGCAAACAACTGACAGTTCATCATGCGTTTTTGAGATAAAAAATAACGGTTGCTTTAACAGCGCAGGCGGTATGTCAGCATCAAGGGCTAAACTATGAATAGATAACACGGTGCTGTGTAATTGTAATGTTTGTTTTGACATTAAACGTATCGCCAGCAGCAAAATAATAGCTTTATAGTATAGAGTATTGAAGCTAAATTAAAGGCTCAAGTTTAGGCAGTGCTATATTTTTATTAGCTAAAAAATAATTGTCCACAATTTCTGTGGATAAGCTTGGGGGTTGTGAGGTATAAATAGCCTAACCAGTTAATTATTAAATAAAAAATGGCTAGGCTATAAAAAGGGCATGTTAATTACAGGCCTTAATTAAGCGCTTCTACTTGCGCCGCCTGAATGGCTGTTAAAGCAATGGTATACACAATATCGTCAACTAATGCGCCACGGCTTAAGTCGTTAACAGGTTTGCGCATCCCTTGTAACATAGGACCAATACTGATCAAATCGGCACTTCGTTGCACTGCTTTGTAGGTGGTATTACCCGTATTTAAATCAGGGAAAATAAACACGGTTGCTTTACCGGCAACCGGGCTATCTGGCGCTTTTTTAATAGCTACACTTTCCATAATGGCCGCATCGTATTGCAATGGCCCATCGATAATGAGATCTGGGCGCTTTTGTTGGGCAATTTTTGTTGCTTCGCGGACTTTTTCTACATCAGCGCCACTGCCCGAATTACCCGTGCTGTAACTTATCATTGCTACACGAGGTTCTATGCCAAATGCGGCAGCAGAATCGGCAGATTGAATTGCAATATCGGCTAGTTGTTCAGCATTAGGATCAGGGTTAATAGCACAGTCACCATAAACAAGCACTTGATCAGGCAATAACATAAAAAACACTGATGAGACTAATGATGAACCCGGTGCGGTTTTAATCAACTGTAAAGGCGGGCGAATAGTATTGGCCGTGGTATTGACTGCCCCTGAAACCAGCCCATCGACTTTCCCTTGTTCTAGCATCATGGTGCCCAGTACCACGTTATCTTGCAGTTGTTCCTTTGCAATAACGTCAGTTAAGCCTTTGTTTTTACGAATCTCAACCATAGGTGCCACGTAGTCGTTAATAATACTAGTTGGCTCTATTACAGTCACATGCTCGTTCAGTTCAATCCCTTGTTGCTCCGCAATGCGTAATATTTCATCGCGATCGCCAAGTAAAATTGTTTTAGCTATGCCGCGTTGGCCACAAATAGCAGCGGCTTTAATGGTACGAGGCTCGTTACCCTCAGGCAACACAATCGTTTTATCCGCTTTACGGGCTTTATCGGTTAATAAATACCTAAAGGCAGGGGGGGATAACTTGCGGGTTTTCCCCACACTTTTTGCTAATGTGTCCAGCCAATCAGAATCGATATGTGCAGCGTTATGATCTTTTACTTTTTCTATGCGTTGTTCATCGTCGCTAGGCACTTCTAGGTTAAAGTTATGCAGCAATAAAGAAGTGCGCCAGGTATCGCCCTCGGTTGCCAAAATTGGCAGACCAGTTTGCATAGCTTGTTCGCATAGCGCCATAATGCGCGGCTCAGGTTCAAAACCACCGGTAAGTAAAATTGCACCTAGTTTTGTGCCATTCATGGCCGATAAGCAAGCTGCAACGAGTATATCTGAGCGATCGCCTGGGGTTACCAATAACGCACCTGGCGTAAAATAATTTAAAATATTGGATACCGTGCGGGCACAAAATGTAATTCGTCTGAGTCGGCGGTGCACCATATCGCCTTCGTTGATAATAGTGGCTTTTAAATAGGCACTTAAATCTTTAACACGTGGGGCAACCAGTTCAAAATCCCACGGAATAGTGCCGAGTAACATAAACGGGTTTTTTCTAAAAATAGGTAAAGAAGCTAAGCGGTTTAATTCGTTATCAAGCGCTTCTGGCTTATAGGTATCGACTAAATCGGCGCGAGCTCGACCTTCCTCATCAAGGGGGGCGTTTACTTTATTAAAAATACAGCCAAGCACGCGAGGGTGGTCAATGCCACCATAGTTGCCAGCGGCTATTTCAAGTCGGTCTTCAATTTGAGTAATGTTGTAATTGCCAGGGGTAAGTACAAAAACGATATCCGCCCCTAAAGTTTGTGCGATTTCGCGATTTACTCTCCCCGCATACGGTTGGCGACGAGTAGGCACCATGCCTTCAATAATAGCCACTTCATCATCGTTAATTTTACTTTGAAAACGCTCTACAATTTCTTCTAGCAGGTCATCGCCTTTGCCATCGCCAATCATTTGCTCGGCGTAATCCAGCGCAAATGACGTGGGTGGATCAATAGGTGAGCCTTGGGTAACAATTTGTGTTGACTTTTCTGGGCCTGTTTCACCCGCGCGTGGTTGGGCTATAGGTTTAAAAAAATTAACTTTAACAGTTTTTTGTTCCAGCGCCCTTACCAAACCCACCGATACTGAGGTTAAACCAACCCCAGTAGAAACGGGGATCAACATAATACGACGAGCCATATTATAACTCCTTGGTGATGTTTGCGGCATCAAGTGCGATCACCCATTCTTCGTTAGTGGGCATAACAACCGCTTTGCTACGTGAATCAGCTGTACTAATTAACCCAGCTTGGCCAAAACGTGCGTCAAGGTTTGCTTGTGGGTCTAAATTAATACCTAAAAAGGCCAATTGTTTAAGTACTTTATCACGGATAATATCGGAATTTTCGCCAATACCGCCGGTAAAAATAACTGCGTCTAGCTGTTGCAGCGGGACCATGTAAGCGGCTATTTGTTTTGCGAGGCGGTAACAAAACATATTAAGAGCCAGCATAGCTTGCTGGTTGCCTGCAATAGCTGCTTCTTCTATGGTGCGACAATCGTTAGACAACTCGCTTATGCCTAATAAACCACTTTTTTGATTGAGTAAGTCATCAATTTGCTGAGCAGTGTAATCGAGTTGCGTGGTCAAAAAGTTAAATAGGCCCGGATCAATGTCGCCACAGCGCGTACCCATAATAAGCCCTTCAAGCGGGGTTAACCCCATACTGGTATCAACACTTTTGCCATTTTTAATCGCACACACTGAACAGCC
The DNA here is from genome assembly GCF_000497975.1 of Pseudoalteromonas sp. TB41. Lineage (NCBI taxonomy): Bacteria > Pseudomonadati > Pseudomonadota > Gammaproteobacteria > Alteromonadales > Pseudoalteromonadaceae > Pseudoalteromonas > Pseudoalteromonas sp. TB41. The sequence continues at coordinate 34,800 of NZ_AUTH01000098.1, forward strand.
GTTTCCTAAGTGGGCGCTAATAAAGTTACTGTTTTCAATAGGAAGTGCCAACAACTTCGCAGTTTGTCCTGCCACATAAAAATGGCTGGTGCCATGAAAACCATAGCGCCTAACACCAAAGTCTTTATAAAGCTGATAAGGAAGGGCATAAAGATAAGCGACTTCATCCATCGTTTGATGAAATGCCGTGTCGAACACGGCTACTTGCGGTAAATTTTTAAATGATGCTTGCGCTGATGAAATACCCAGTAAGTTAGCGTGGCCATGCAAAGGTGCTAGCGTAGCTGATTGCGTGATACCTGCAATAACGCGTTCGTCAATTAATACTGATTGGGTAAAATGCTCACCACCATGCACAACACGATGACCAACAGCAACTAGTTGCTCATCAAGATTGTGATCTTTTATTAAATCAACCAGCGTATCAATGGCATGCGCGTGTGCCTGATTAGCAGCAAGTTTAATGGTGGTCTTTTCTCCCTTAAATTTATATTTTATTGAGGGAGCATCTGCACCTAGGCGCTCAGCTAAACCTGAAATAATGTCTTTTCCTGTGTTTGCATCAATAATTGCAAACTTTAAACTTGAGCTTCCACAATTAAGTACCAAAACATGGTTTGGTTTTTTTGGGAGAGTTGGCATAGATTCATTTTCCATTTAAATATTAATCAGTACACTTGGTTGATATATAAGCATTGTAAGCTTAAATGGGTGTAGACTAAAGTGTAGTTGACTTTATTAAAAGGGCTTTGTGGAATTCTTTCTATAATTTATGCTTTTTGTGAGTTTTACTAATGAAATTAAGCATTTTTACCGATAAAGTGAGAGTTGTGTTACACTTTTATAAACAAGATGCTTTTACAAGTGTTAAATGCCGTGATTGTGAGGATTTATAATGCAAAAAAGTGTGATATCACAAGTTCAATTAGGGCGCGCTTATGCTAAAACATGGCCTATGCGTAAAGAGGTCGCGCCATTATTTGCCGAGTTTAAAGTGATCAGAGCAACCGAGCTTGCGATTACAGTAATGCCTATTTTAGCCATGCTAACTTTGTTTTTTCAGCTTAATTATTTAGGCCCTGATTTTTTACCTCAAGCTATTGCCAGTAGTCTATTTTTTATCTCCTTGCCGTTACAAGGGCTTTTATGGCTAGGTAAACGTGCGCAAACAGAATTAGAACCCGCTATGCTGCAATGGTACAACGAGTTGTTTACAAAAATGATCGCCAACGGTTACGACGCACAAATGGGGAAAAACAAGCCCCGCTATTTGGAGCTTGCTGAATTGTTAAAAGACATGTTTGATAAAATGGATAAAACCTTTACTAAAGAGCAGTTTTAACAAACTGGCTAATATAAAATGACAAGGTAACCTTATGATGCTGTTTTTGTTCAAGTGCCTGCCAATGCTCGGGTCTGAACTTCCATGCAAAGGGTGTCATCATTATTAAATTTCTTACGTCGCTAAATGTGAGTGACATTTGCTCTGTAATGAGCTGTTGCGATGATTGTTTAAAGCCTGTTGGCGTAGCAACTTCAGTATGTTCATTTACCGTATTATAGATATATTTCTTCAACTCTTTGAGGTGCATAGGCCCAGGGCTTGCCACCACTAAACAGCCATCCTCTTTCACAAGGCGAGAAAGTTCATCGTCAAACAAAGGTGCAAACACGCTAATTAACACATCAGCAAGGTGATCATTAAAGGGCGCGTGGCTTATTGATGCCACGCTAAATTGACATTGTTTGTATCGTTTTGCTGCGTATTTTACCGCCGACTTAGATATATCAACACCATACACAGTAGCTTGCGTGTTATTTGCTATAGCATGGGTGTAAAACCCCTCGCCACACCCTAAATCAATCACTATATTTGCATTGAGCGGTTTGACTAAATTAGCTAAGGCTGTCTGTAAAAATGCATAATGGCCTTGCTCTAAAAAAGAACGCCTTGCTTGTACCATTTCTAAAGAGTCACCGGGCTGTTTAGAGTTTTTATTTTGCACGGGGAGTAAGTTTACATAGCCTTCTTTGGCAAAATCAAAGCTGTGGTTATTATCACAGCGTAATGTTTTTTCATTAAGTGCCAATGGAAGTTTGCAAATAGGGCAATGGTAATGAAGACTCATGAGCCTAAATAGTCCTTATCAAAAAAAGTTTTTACCCAGTGCGGGCGATAGGTGATCATAACAGTTATTGCCATACCGTTTAGCATTGCTTCAGGAAACGCTAAAATAGGACTGAGATAAATGTAGTTTTCTGTTAGCTGATGCCAATTATATTCGCCAATTGCGTAATAAAAAACACCCCCGAGTATAATGTTAACGCAAGCAACGACACCAGCCGTTAAAAAGCTACAAACAAATATATAGATAAAAAAGTGCCGCGCTAAGTAGTGGTAACAAAGCATAAATACAAAGTAGCTTAATAATACTGGAAAAAACGCACTTATTAGTAATTTTACCGCAATCAGCTCGAATGCTACTTGTCCAAAAGCAGTTAGCAGAGCTGTTGCTAATACACAACTTAAAATAGCCAGACGCCAGCCTAAAATCAGTGTAACAGCAGTAATGCCCAATATATGAAGATCAAGACCAGGTAAAATACCGGCTTTTATACGCCATAGTAAAGCGAGCACCAGCGCGCAGGCAAAAACGCCGGTTTGCCTAGCTGGCGTATTAAATAAATTGGCGTATGTTGATTTATTAACACTTAAAAAGCCAATAACAATAACACCAATCCACAGTAATGCCTGTAATTGCACGCTTAGCATAATCGTTAATTAAACTCAGACCAAATAGGGGCATGATCTGAAGGCTTATCGATAGCACGTAATTCGTAATCTATACCGGTGTCGATACAGCGAGCTGCTAAGTCATGCGTTGCCAGAACCACATCAATCCTTAGTCCACGATTATCAACAAAACCCTTAGAGCGGTAATCAAACCACGAGTATTGATCGTTAGTTTCTGGGTTTTGCTCTCTAAAGGTGTCTTTAAAGCCCCAGTTTAATAACGTTGCTAGCCATTCACGCTCAACGGGTTGAAATGAACATTTTCCGGTTTTTAACCAGCGTTTTGCGTTTACCTCACCAATACCAATATCTAAATCGGTTGGAGAGATATTAATATCGCCCATTACAATTACATCTTGATCAGGCGTGTAATGACTATTTAGGTGAGTCATTAAGTCTTGATAAAATTGACGTTTATAAGGGAATTTAGTTTCGTGGTTGATGTTATCGCCTTGCGGGAAGTAGCCATTCATGACATGCAGTTCACGGCCATTTTCTTGCTCTACGGTAACGCTGATCATTCGCTTTTGCGACTCATCTGTGTCGGTGGTAAAGCCTTTTAATACCGACTTAGGCTCTTTTTTGCATAACATTGCCACACCGTAATGCGCTTTTTGTCCATGAAAATAAACGTGATAACCCATTTTTTGTACATCGTCTAGCGGAAACGCTTCATCGTGCACTTTGATCTCTTGAAGACCAATAATATCTGGCTGGTGTTTATCAATAATAGCTTGTAACTGATGTAGGCGAGCACGCAGGCCATTGATATTAAAAGAAATGACTTTCATAAAGTTTACCTTCAAATTTATTTTCATTGTTAGCCAAATTGTATCAGTATTTGGAGCGACATAACATGATTGAAACGAGAAAATAGCTGCACAAATGTTGATCAATTTTTGCTTAATGTTTAAACATTGTAAATGCAATATTAAATAATAAAATAAATAAAATATTCAATTGATATGTTAAAAGTTGTCTATATAATGCGCAAAAATCGTTTGTTTAACTCGTTCAAATAGGACCACCTGATGAAAACTCAATTACTTTTAGCCGCCTCTCTTTTTGTTTCTGTAACTGCTACTGCGCAAAGCAATACGTATTACAGCCAAGACAACAAATTAGAGTCTAATTTATGTGTTGTAAGCGCTAATGAGGGGTTTTCGGCTGCTCGTAAAATGGCAGCAAAGCACGGTGTATATTTATCGCGTTATTCAAAAAGTATCCTATGTAACGGTCAAGACATCCGTGACATTGCAAAAAAAGAAGCAGCAACGCAATCAGTTGTGTCTAAAGTAGAAGTATTTGCAAAAGATTCACACCAAGAAACACAGTTATGTATGACTGCATTAAAGCAAGGCTTACAACCAGTACGTAAGCAAATTGGTAACTTAAATTCATTAAAGTGTAATGGCCAAAGCGTTACTGATTTTGTTAAGCGTTACCAAAACGCTGCAATCTAAATTACCGTATTAGATATAAATAGCTCGGTTCTTACCGAGCTTTTTTTTTGCAAAAATTACCAGAGTAGCTTGCAAAAATTGCATTATTAAATATCGTAATAGAAGTTGCTCTTGGTTAATTGTTTGATTTTAATAGTTTATTTTCTTGGCATCGTATTTGTATTACTAGATTTGAAATTTATTAATACAAGGATACGTCTGATGAAAAAATTAACGATAGCTTCTACTGTTTTAGCCGCATTGAGTTTAGCCGCTTGTTCTTCAAATCAAGGTTTAGAAAAAATCGACAGTGATTTTGCAAGCTTAGATAACGACAGCGATGGCTTTATTTCTAAAACAGAAGCCGACGATGATAGTATTTGGCAGCACTTTTCAAATATAGATACAAATATGGATAATCAAATAAGCCGTAATGAATATGATGCTTATATGCAGCTAAATGCTGGGAAAGTTGCTACAGATAGTGAAGTGAGTGAGTCTGCATTTAAGGCTGATATTGCGAAGTTTGATAAAATAGAAAATGACTTTAAAAGCTTAGATAATGATAGCAACGGTTTTATTTCAGTTTCTGAAGCTGACGATGATGATATTTCAAATCATTTTGGCTACATGGACAGCAATAAAGATAAACGAGTAAGTAAAAAAGAGTTTAATAGCTATATCCAAAAGCATGGTGATTCTGTTGCAGAGGACGATGCGCTTGAGCAGTTTAAAAATAGCTAAATTTCATTATTAAATACACTTGATACCAAGCCAGTGTTTTTCACTGGCTTTTTTATACCTATAAAATGTTATTTTATTAATATGTTTTCCTAGTTTGCCGTTGTTCTGTCATAATAGATGGCTGTGTGTGTTTATTAACTTTAGAGTGATTATGGTTGGTCGGCGAATTAGTGATGAACAATTAATTGAAATCATTGAAGCGGCGATTTTTGTGGCAGGCAAACCCGTATCAAAACGTCATCTTAAGGACACGGTTTTAAACGACTTAGCAATTTCTATGGCGCGCATTAATGATGCTGTAGAGGCCATTCAAGTTCACTATCAGACGCGTGGAATACGTTTGGTTGAGGTAGGCAGTGGCTATCGTTTTCAAGCGTGCAGTAGTTTAAGCCCATGGTTGAGTAATTTATGGCAAGAACGTGCCCCTAAATACTCGAGAGCTTTACTCGAAACCCTGTCGTTAATTGCATACAAGCAACCCATTACCCGTGGTGAAATTGAGCAAGTGCGGGGTGTAGCAACTGGCTCAAATATTATTAAAACTCTGCTTGAAAGAGAGTGGATTAAAGTAGTTGGGCATAAAGAAGTACCCGGTAAACCGGCACTTTATGCAACGACTAAACAATTTTTAGATTATTTTTCGATAACGGGACTTCATGATTTACCCGCATTGCCAGAGCAACAGCAAAGTAAAATTACCCAGTTATTAAGTGATCCTTCTGTGAGAGAACCATCCGAATGAGTATACAAGGTGAAAAGTTACAAAAAGTCCTAGCCCGTGCAGGCGTAGGCTCACGCCGTGAAATGGAAAAATACATTGATGCAAATCGTGTGAGTGTAAACGGTAAAGTAGCTAAGTTAGGCGACAGGGTTGAAGAAACCGATTTAATTCGTGTTGACGGCCATACCGTTAAAATAGAAGAAAAAGCAGACAGAATTTGTCGTGTAATTATGTATAACAAACCAGAGGGTGAGTTAAGTACGCGTAAAGACCCTGAAGGCCGTAGAACCGTTTTTGACCGCTTACCTCGTATTGATGGCGATCGCTGGATAGCAGTAGGCCGATTAGACGTTAATACCTCAGGCCTAATGCTGTTTACCAATGACGGTGAATTGGCAAACCGCTTAATGCACCCAAGCTATGAAGTTGAACGCGAATATTCAGCACGTGTATTTGGTGAAGTCACTGACGAAACAATGAAAAACTTACTACGTGGCGTAGAACTTGAAGATGGCCCCGCAAAGTTCACTGGTATCAAGCCTATGGGCGGTGAAGGTATTAATCGTTGGTATAATGTAACGCTTAACGAAGGTCGTAACCGTGAAGTGCGTCGTTTATGGCAATCACAAGATGTGGAAGTATCACGTCTTATTCGTATTCGTTACGGTAAATTAGAGCTTGATAAGCGTGTACCGCAAGGTGGCTGGATTGAGTATGATTTAGATACGGTTAACTATTTACGTAAAACAGTAAAGCTTGGCAAAGAAACACAAACTAAGCTGTCGGTTATTCCTGAAAAGCGTAAAGACAAGCGCGCTAAAATAAACCAAATTCGCAAGGCGGTTAAAAAGCACAATCAACGTGTAAAACCGACTAAACGTAAGTAAATACGCTACTAGCTACTAATAAAATAATAAAGCCGCTTTTTATAGCGGCTTTTTTACGTTTAAAACTAAATATTACTTTTTAGCTTGTGCGTCTAACGATTGGCCATTGATATTTTTTGAGTCGTCGCTCATTAAATACAGGTAAGTTGGCATTAAATCTTCAGGTGTTGCTAGTAAATCACGGTTTTCACCTGGGAATGCACTTGCACGCATTGATGTACGGGTTGCGCCTGGGTTAATACAGTTAACACGGATTGGCGTTTTTTCAACTTCACACGCCCATGTTTGCATCATACCTTCTACTGCAAATTTAGAAATTGCATAAGGTCCCCAAAACTCTCTTCCTTTACGACCGACACCCGATGAGGTAAATACCACTGAGGCACTTTTTGATTTACGCATAACAGGGAATAGCGCTTTAGTGATCATCGCTTGTGCAGTGACGTTTACTTTCATGACGTTTTCGAATGTTGATGAACAAAAATGCTCTAACGGCCCTAAAGTACCTAAAATACCCGCGTTATTTAATAGTCCATCAAGGCGGCCAAATTGACTTTCGATCGTTGCGGCTAAATCACGATAGTTCTGCTTAGTTGCACCTTTTAAGTCCATAGGCACAATCGCTGGCTGTGGGTAGCCTGCATTGACGATTTCGTCATACACACATTCTAGTTTATTAGTTGTTTTTCCTAATAAAATAACGGTTGCACCATGTTTAGCATAGGTAATAGCTGCGACACGGCCGATACCATCACCTGCGCCTGTGATCAAAATTACTTTGTCTTTAAGTGCGTTTTCAGTTGCTTGATAGGTATGCATAAAAGTACCAATGTTTAAATTTTTTTTGATTTTAACATAGCAAATCGACAAGTAATCGAATTTATTACAAATTTAGGTGGCGAAACTAGAAAGTTTACGTTAAGTTTAACTGGTCTAATGTCTCATTAATATACTAGCTACATTATTTTAACTTAATTACACTGACTATAAACACACTATAAAAATAAGATTTGTGCGGAGAACACTATGAAAAAAATGCTACTCTCGCTCTCAGTTGCAGCTGCATTAGCAGGCTGTGGCGGCGGAGAAACGTTAGAAGATGTTAAAAACGATTCGGTTACAGTTATTCCAAAAGCTACGGTAAAGTTTGACCCTGCAAATGGTGTAATTTCGGTTCCTAATGATTTATTAATGAGCGGTACGCTTGATGGCACACTCAATATTCCTGGGGAATTAAATGACGAGAATGTTTCTATCTCTCGAGCTGAATATGCAGATCCGCAACTTGCACTAGGGGCACTTGATGGCTGGTCTACGCAAGTTCCTTTTAAAATAGATTTAACGTTTCCACCGGGCATTAGTCTAGATGAAACGTCTGCAGCTTCACCAGGCTCAGTACGTATTTTTGAAGTGATCATGGGTGCAAGCCTAACCGATGCTGAATGCTCGCAAGCACCAGCCGGTGCTGCATGCAAATTAGTAGGCGAATTGACCTTTGGTGTTGATTTTATAACCCGAGCATCTGGCGACGCGGTTGCTGTTGTTCCACTTAAGCCATTTAAGGCTGGTAGTTCATACATTAATGTGTTAACGACTGGACTGAAAGATTCAGAAGGGCGCTCAATTGAGCCATCATCAACATATGCGACTGTTAAACAAGAAGCGCCGTTAGTAACGCCATCACAACTTGCGCTGCAAGGGGCTGTTAACAGCTACGAAAACGTAGTGGTAAGCTCTGGCGATATTACTAAAGACGATATTATTTACTCGGCTGCCATGACAATGCAATCAGCAGGAGCAGTGCTTGGTACGATTAAAAAGATTTTAGCAAAAAGTATAACAGAGCCAACAATTCCAACCCCTGCTTTGCAAATTCCAACTCAGACCATGCAAAACGTACAGGACATCTTTGAGGACTTAGGTAGAGCAGTCCCCAACGTATTTCAGGCGGCACAATATCAAAAAGGCAGTATTCAATTACCTATGTATTTAGGTACGCCGAAGGGTAAAGAAATCAGTGATTTAAATGATACTTACTGGCAAGGTATGTGTGATAGTTCTGTTGCAGTAATGGGTTATAAAGCCCAAGCAGGAGATGCATTCCCTACAGATCCTATTAGCACTAATGATGCAATGTGTGCAGCGCTAAGTAATGGGCAGCTGCGAGATTTAGGCTTAGACGATACACGTCATTTAACCAAGTATAACGTTATTCCTAAAGTGCAAAGCATGGCCAATGTGCCGGTACAAATCACTAAGCCTATATTACCCGTTGTTAATAACATTAGGACAACACAGCTAAATTTACCTGCCATTGAGATGCCTGAAAATGGTTGGCCAGTGGTTATTTTGCAACACGGTATTACCACACAAAAAGAAAGCATGCTTACGTTAACTGCACAGCTTTCATTACAAGGTTTTGCTACAGTTGCAATCGATCACCCACGTCATGGTGAGCGTGGTATAGATGTTGATACTGATGGTATTGATGATTTTAATGCGACTTCGGGAAAAGGTTCAGTTCTAAGCTATATGAACTTGAGCTCGTTATTGGTAGCCAGAGACAGCTTACGCCAGTCAAGTGCTGACTTACTTGGTTTACGTTTAGGTTTAAACTTCAGCGGTGATAATACGTTAAATGCAAAAGAGGTATCTTATATTGGCCATTCGCTGGGCTCAATTGTAGCGCCTGCGTTTATTGCACAAGCGAACAGCCCATTAGCTGAGCAAGTAGACCCACTGTTCAAAGTTAATGCTGTTGCATTGGCAAGTGGCGGTGGCGGTATTGCCAGCTTCTTATTAGAGTCAGCGGCATTTGGTCCGTTTATTCAAGGTTCAGTGCTTTCAGAAGCTGGAACTGCCGAAGCTGACGAGTTTAAAGCATTCTTAAATGCTGGTGCGTTATCAAACTGTGGTACTTTTTTACCAGATATGCAGGACTTCTTAAGCTGTGGCTTTACTGAGTTTAAAAAATCGCTAGTTGATACCGGTGAAACTGACAAACTTGCAAATATACAAGGCGTGATGACGCAGTTTGTATTTGCAGCACAAACCGCATTAGATAGCGGCGACCCAACTAACTATGCCGCAACAGTAAAAGCACTTGAAACACCAGTATACATGAATGTTGTTGTTGGTGATGGCACTGATAGTAACAAGCCTGATCAGGTTATTCCGCCGATGACTGCCAATAACCCAATTGCAGGTACTGTCCCTTTGGCTAACTTTATGGGGTTAGACACGGTGAGTACCACTCAAGCGCCAACAGAGATGGGGGCTAGCTATTTAGTTAAATTTAATACCGGCCATCATGGGTCAATATTAACGCCAGCACAAGATGAAGGTGAGTCGTCTACAGTTGCGGGTAGTGCAGCTGCGAATGCTGAAATGCAATTGCAGGTTGCTACTTACCTAGCTTCAAGAGGGCGCCTTTTAATGGTGCAAAACACTGAGGTTGTGACGAATTAATAATCAACCACTCAATTAAGTACTAAAAGCCACTGTATAGTGGCTTTTTTTTATTTTAAAGCATGCTAAATTGACTGAAATTTATAAACGGAGAACACAGTTGGAATTTTTATACGAGTACGGTTTGTTTTTTGCTAAAACCATTACCTTTATTATTGCTATCGCTGTCATTTTGACCTTAATTGTAAGCTCGGCTGTTAAGCCAAAAGCGAAAAAAGGTGAGATTGAAATTGATGACCTATCAGAGAAGCTGACCAATATAAAAGAAAGCTTTTTAAATAATACGCTAGGTAAAAAAGAGCTAAAAGCCTATCAAAAGCAACAAAAAATAGAGCAAAAAAAAGCTGAAAAAGAAGAGCCTAAATCACGACTCTATGTTATTGACTTTAAAGGCAGTATGGACGCACATGAAGTAGAAAGCTTGCGCGAAGAAGTGACCGCGATAATTTCAATCGCGGATGCAAAAAAAGATAAAGTGTTAGTTCGCCTTGAAAGTGGTGGTGGCGTGGTACATGGCTATGGTTTAGCCGCATCACAATTACAACGTTTAAAGTCAGCCGGTATTGAGTTGACTGTATCAATAGATAAAGTCGCCGCCAGTGGTGGTTACATGATGGCTTGTGTGGCTGATCATATTATTGCAGCACCGTTTGCAATTGTTGGCTCTATTGGTGTTATTGCACAAATTCCAAATTTTAATAAAATTTTAAAGAAAAATGATGTCGAGTTTGAGCAAATTACGGCGGGTGAATTTAAACGCACGTTAACTTTATTTGGTGAAAATACCGATAAAGCCCGTGAAAAGTTCCGCGAAGAGATAGAGCAAACTCATGTATTGTTTAAAACTTTTGTGAGCACTCAGCGCCCAAGTTTAAATATGGATTTAGTGGCAACGGGTGAACATTGGTTTGCAACCCAAGCAATTGAAAAAGGGTTAGTCGATACTATTAAAACCAGCGATGATGCGTTGTTAGAGCAACAACATCAACATCAAATATACAAGGTGCAATACAAGATTAAAAAAGGATTAAGTGACAAGCTGGCAATGGGTTTGAGCCATGGTGTGAATAAAGCGGGTGTAAGTTTAATGTCAAAGTTTAAGGCGTTAAACCCTTAATAATTTAATCACTTAAACCCAACAAAAAAGCCTTGTTACTTAACGAAGTAGCAAGGCTTTTTTTATGACTATTGTCAGAAATACTAATCAATAGATTTGTGGTAGTCCTCTAAATCTTTTGCTGCATTTGGGTCGTTAAAGATACTTTCATCTAGTTCACCTTCGCTTTTAGCGACGACACACGTAACCATACAGTCACCCGTTACGTTTACTGCTGTACGGGTCATATCAAGCAATCTGTCTACACCAATAATAATGGCGATGCCCTCAACAGGTAAGCCAACTTGGTTAAGTACCATGGCTAGCATAATTAAACCAACACCAGGTACACCCGCCGTACCAACAGAGGCAAGCGTTGCAGTTAGTATCACCATTAAGTAATCAGAAATAGTTAAGTCAACACTAAATACCTGAGCGATAAATACAGTAGCCACACCTTGCATAATTGCGGTGCCATCCATGTTAATGGTTGCACCAAGCGGAATAGTAAACGAAGCGACCGAATTATTAGCGCCAAGCTTTTTAGTTGCCGTTTCAAGTGTAATAGGCATAGTCGCGCTTGAACTTGAGGTACTAAAAGCAAATAAACAAGTGTGCTTCATTTTAGCCAAGAAAGTAAGCGGGTTTAGACCCGTGAGTATTTTTAGCAGTAGGGTGTAGTTTACAAATGCGTGTAGTAATAAGGCTAATACAACCACGCCAAAGTACTTAGCTAAACTCACAATTAAGTTAAGTTCAATGGTAGTGAACAATTTAGCCATTAAGAAAAATACGCCGTAAGGGGCAATGTTCATTAGCAAAGTAACCAGTTTTAAGATAACGGTGTTTAAGTCTTCAAATACCGTTGCGACACGTTTACCTGCCTTTCCGCTAAGTGCCATTGCAATACCGAATAATAGAGCAAACACAATTACTTGTAACATGTTTCCTTTTGCCATTGCTTCAAAAGGGTTGGTAGGGAACATATCAATAATTACGCGAGCTAAAGTAGGCGCTTCTTTGGCATCATAACTTGCTTGAGAGGGTAACCCAATGCCTTCACCCGGGTTGAATAGTAGCGCTAAGGTAATCGCGACTGTAATCGCTATTGCCGTTGTAACTAAGTATAAACCAATTGATTTACCGCCTAAACGGCCTAATTTCTTCGGATCGCTTAAACTGCAGGTACCACATACCAGCGATACAAATACTAAAGGCACAACCAGCATTTTCAAACTGGCTATAAATATTTGCCCACCTACATGAAAAAGGCCATCAACAAAAAAGGCTTTAATTGGCAAAGAGAATAACCCAAGAGGAATTAGGTAATCGTCTTCACCAGCTAATATAGCCTGAAATATAAAGCCTACTGCAACACCAAGCACCATACCAATCATGATGCGAGTAGTTAAACTCATTGAACGGATTTTAGACATATTTCCAATCTATTTTTTATAAATTTGGCATAGACTAACAGCATGTAATTTTTTTTACAGAAAAAACGTCAACTTTTTAAAAATTTTTATCAAAAAAAGGAGTAAAAAACTGAGATTTTAGACTAAGTTATAGGTTAACATTAAGTAAATAAGTTTAACTTAGTAATAGCGCAACGGAGAAACCTATGCCTTTAACTCGTTTGCTCAGCATTATATGGCTCAGCACATTACTCATCGCCTGTGGCGGTGGTGGCTCACTGGAAAAAGAAAGTGGAACCGTTGGCGGTGATACTGGAGGCACCGGTGGAGACGTTGTCGAACAAGCAATTCAAGTTGAACTTGATTTTGAAGATAGAATTGTTACTGCCGATAACCCGCTAGAGGTGGTTGCAACGGTAACCGGAAGTGATGGTCAACCTGTTGTGCGTCAAGAGGTAAGCTTTACCACAACACTGGGTTCTTTTATACCGGCTACAGGTAGCGCTTTAACAAATTCCAGCGGTGTTGCAACTATCGAGCTTAGCGCGGGTAGTATTGAAGGAGCAGGAACCATTGTTGCCAGCTACGAAGACGCAACAAATAAACTTGGCTTTTACACGGCAGGTGATGAGCCTCAATCGAATGACTCAACCGCAAATATTGACATTAAAATTTTACAAAACTGCCCTGATAGCTGGTTAAATATAGACAGAGATTCTTTAGAGCTTGATCCATCTGACTGTTCTCAAAATAGTAATTTACTCGGACAACAAGCTATTGTATACGCAAAAATCACCAAACCTGGCAGTAATACGCCAGCAAGTAATGTACTGGTTCAAGCGACAACAACGCTAGGTATTTTATTACCTGAAAGCTTAACGGCTAAAACGGATGCGTTTGGTGTTGCTATTTTGAATTTATTGCCTGGCAGTAGCTCAGGTGTTGGCCAAGTTGAGTTAACCGCTCAGGGTGGCGTTGCGAGTGCTTTATTTGAAATTAACGCTGTTCAAGTAAATGTAAATTTAAGCGCGGGTATTGCAACTGGTGATGTGTTGTCTGCAGGTTCTACTACTATTATTACCGCACAGATTGTAGATGGTAGCAATAACTTATTCACCACTCCACTTGAAGTACAATTTACCTCGGCATGTGCAGAAGAATCTACTCCTAGAGCCACTATCGATAGTGTGGTAACTAGCATTGGTGGTACGGCAAGCGCAACTTATAAAGCGGATGGTTGTAATGGTATAGATACGATTACAGCAACCGTGGTTACTGGTGGTAACGTTGCCACTAAAACAATTAATATTAATGTAGCTGCCGCTCAAACGGGTTCAATCGCGTTTATGGGTGTGACCAATCAAGTGTTAGCTATTAAAGGAGCTGGCGGTCAGACTCTCACTGAAAACTCAGAGCTTACCTTTAAACTTTTAGATATTAATGGTAACCCTGTTGGTCAAAAGCAAATTGATTTTGCTCTTTCGCAAAACCCCGGCGGCGCGTTGCTAGACAGTGCATTTCAGTTTACCAATAATGAAGGTTTAGTGACTGTAAATGTCCGCTCAGGAAGAGCCGCAGGAGTTTTATCTGTTATTGCATCACATCAAGTTGTGAGTGGCGATACATCACAAAATAATGTGATCTCTATTGTGTCAAATGACATAACCATTACCACTGGTGTGCCAGATCAGGATAGTTTTACGCTTGCAGTACAAACATTTAATACAGAATCACTAAATGAAGCTGGGGTGACTACAGACTTAACTGTATTTGCAGCCGATCACTTTAATAATTTTGTTCCTGATAACACGGCAATTTATATTGCCAGTGAAGGTGGTGCAGTTGGCACAATAGATGATCAACAATTTACGCCTTTATTACTTTGTCGCACCATAGATGGTGTGTGTAAAGCGCAGTGGCGCAGCCAAAACCCAATTCCTTATCATTACAGCATTTATAAAAACTCTGTGGCTGATAAGTGTGACCGTTTTTTTGGCCAAGCAGCACCTTGTACATTAGGTATCAGAGAGTCACAACTAGACACAAACGGCAATCTACTTACCTATCTTGATAGTAGTGGTAACCCGATATCACTTGCGGATGCGCCAAGTAATGCGCCAATAGATTATCCATTAGGTGGTCGTGTAAGCTTGCTAGCATACTCAGTGGGTGAAGAATCATTTAATGATGTATCTGCTAACGGTGAATTTAATCAAAACGAGTTTGATTCTACATTACAAGATTTACCTGAAGCATTTATAGATTTTAATGAAAACGGTATTTTTGACGGAAATTTACCCGCACCTGCGAACCCTGTAAATTCTAATGGCGGTGAGGATGAGTGGTATGTGGAGCGCTCTGGTGCACTAAATAATGGTCAGTTTGATTCCGGCGATGGCATTTACAATGGCTTGTTATGTAGTGACGAGGCGCTTGCTGCAAATGCATGTACGCGTGAAACAGTAAATGTACGCGATCGTTCAGAGTTAGTGATGTCTGGAAGTACACCTTACATTAGAGCTGTAACGGCTTTAGATGACTGTAGTTTAAGTGATGGTATTCGCTTAGAAGCTTCCGATATGGCGGGTATGTGTGACATAAACCTTATTGATATTAGCAATTCCACACCTTACAGCGCGATTTCAGTGACTATCTTCTTCAGTGATATTCATAATAATCCATTGCCTGCAGGTACTACAGTTACTGTCACTGCCGACAATGGTGTGTTAAGAGGGTTAACAGATTACACCGTTGTGAATACTGCGCAACAAGTGCCTATCTCTGTTTCAGTAAATATTACAAAAGAGGCTGAGCCAAATGATGTTGATTCTGGCTTTTTATACATCGAATTTGTGACCCCTGGTGGAGTGAAAACTCAATATACCGTGATGTCGATTTTAGACGAGCCTAAGGTTTAAAATTAATAAAGCATAGAAAATGCCAACCAATAAGGTTGGCATTTTTGTTTCTATTCTATATATTCCACATCAATTATTCAAAAAGCACTGGTTTGATTAAATTTACAACAGAAATTGTTTGTTTATTCAGTAAATACTGAAAAGTTTGTATTAAAAGCTTGTAAGAACTAGTGTTTGTAGATATACCTATAAATATTCGCGCCGCATGAGTCGGCTAAACACATTTAAAAAACTAGGTTAGAAATAGGCAACTATGGGCAAATCGCTAGTAATTGTAGAGTCACCTGCTAAGGCTAAAACAATTAATAAATACTTAGGTAATGATTTTATCGTTAAGTCCAGTATTGGACACATACGAGATTTACCTACTTCAGGTTCTGGCAAAAACAAAGCACCAGCAAGCAAAACGCCTGCTGAGGTGCGTAAAATGCCACCTGATGAGAAAGCAGCGTATAAACAGCAACGTGACTATACTAACTTAGTCGCGCGAATGGGCATCGATCCTGAAAAAGGATGGGAGCCACATTACGAAATATTGCCGGGTAAAGAAAAGGTTGTTCAAGAATTACAAAAGCTTGCCCAAAATGCTGATCAAATCTATCTCGCAACGGATTTGGATAGAGAAGGGGAAGCTATTGCTTGGCACCTTCAAGAAATAATTGGTGGCGAGCCAGAAAAATATAAGCGTGTTGTTTTTAACGAAATCACTAAAAATGCAATACAACAAGCATTCGAAACCCCAGGTGAGTTAAACACCGACATGGTTTATGCACAGCAGACCCGTCGCTTCTTAGACCGTGTTGTTGGCTTTATGGTATCGCCCCTATTATGGGCTAAAGTAGCGCGTGGTTTATCAGCGGGTCGAGTGCAATCTGTTGCAGTGCGTTTATTAGTTGAACGCGAACGTGAAATTAAAGCATTTATTCCTGAAGAATTTTGGGACATTCATGCCGATGTTAAAAATAGCGAGTCTGACCTACGTTTAGAAGTCACTAAACAAGCAGACAAGCCATTTAAGCCAGTAAATGAAGCTCAGGCTAGTGCAGCAGTTAAAAGCCTTGAGAATGCCGAATATAAAGTTGTCAGCGTTGAAGAAAAACCAAGTAAGAGTCGCCCAAGTGCGCCATTTATTACTTCAACCATGCAACAAGCAGCAAGTACCCGATTAGGTTATGGCGTTAAAAAGACCATGATGCTTGCGCAGCGTCTATATGAAGGCGGTTATATTACCTATATGCGAACCGACTCAACTAATCTATCAAAAGATGCGGTTGAGATGTGTCGTGAGTATGTAACCAACGAGTTTGGTGCAAAATATTTACCAGCAGATCCAATTAACTACAGTTCAAAAGGCAATGCACAAGAAGCGCACGAAGCGATTCGTCCTTCTAGCGTATCTGTGCTTTCTGGGCATGTTGAAGGTGTGGACGCCGATGCGAAAAAGCTTTATGAGCTTATTTGGCGTCAGTTTGTGGCCTGTCAAATGGTGCCAGCTGAGTACGATTTAACCACCTTAACGGTCGCTGCCAACGATTTTACATTGAAAGCAAAAGGTCGTGTTTTACGTTTTGATGGTTGGACTAAAGTGCAACCGGCAGTACGTAAAAAGAATGAAGAAGATCAATCGCTGCCTGCTGTTAAGCAAGGCGAGGTGCTCACGTTAGTTGAGCTTGATCCTAAGCAGCACTTTACTAAGCCACCGGCTCGTTTTAGTGAAGCAAGCTTAGTTAAAGAGCTTGAGAAACGTGGGATTGGTCGTCCATCTACGTATGCCTCTATTATATCAACGATACAAGATCGTGGTTATGTACGAGTAGAAAATCGTCGCTTTTTCGCTGAAAAAATGGGGGAGATTGTCACCGATCGCCTTGTTGAAAACTTTACCGATTTAATGAACTTCGATTTTACCGCTAAAATGGAAGGCCGTTTAGATGATATCGCCGAAGGTGAGCGTGTTTGGACGCAAGTTCTCGATAAGTTTTATGCCGATTTTTCAACCCAGTTAAACATTGCCAAAGGTGAACCCGATGAAGGCGGTATGCGTCTTAATCAAATGGTAGAAACCGACATTGACTGCCCAACGTGTGGCAGAAAAATGGGTATTCGTACTGCTTCAACGGGCGTATTCTTAGGATGTACTGGTTATAACCTGCCACCTAAAGAGCGCTGTACTACCACTATGAACTTAGTGTCGGGTGATGAAGCGGTTGCAGCTGATGTTGAAGACGTTGAAACAGAAACATTAATGCAAATGAAGCGCTGTCCAATTTGTGAAACAGCGATGGATTCATACCTTATCGATGAAACCCGTAAACTACACGTGTGTGGTAATAACCCAGCGTGTCATGGGCATGTGGTTGAAGAGGGTACGTTTAAAATTAAAGGTTACGACGGCCCTATTATTGAATGTGATAAATGTGGCGCTGATATGGAATTAAAATCAGGTCGATTTGGTAAGTATTTTGGCTGTAACAATGACGAGTGTAAAAATACACGTAAGTTATTAAAAAATGGCGAAGCCGCGCCACCAAAAGAAGATCCCGTTCATATTCCTGAATTAGAATGTGAAAAGTCTGAAGCCTATTTTGTATTACGTGACGGTGCTGCAGGTATTTTCTTAGCAGCAAATACGTTCCCTAAATCACGAGAAACACGCGCCCCCAAAGTAGAAGAGTTACAGCGTTTTAGAGATCGTATTTCGCCTAAGTTTTACTACTTAGCTGATGCACCAGCTAAAGATCCTGATGGTAATCTTGCTGTTGTGCGTTACAGTCGTAAGAATAAATCACAGTATGTAATGACTGAGGTTGATGGCAAAGCAACTGGTTGGACGGCACACTACGAAGGTGGTAAATGGGTAGAAGAGGCAAAGAAAAAAGCCGCGCCTAAAAAGANNNAAAGCCGCCGCTAAAAAAGCGCCTGCTAAAAGTAAAGCGAAAGCAAAAGTAAAAAAAGACGATGAATAATTAATTATTTACCGCTTTAAGTAATAAAAAACCGGAATGCACAGCCTGTGACAGTTCCGGTTTTTTTGTCAAATCAAACCTATCGCAATGGCATTTCTAATCTGTTTTTTTACTTTACAGGATTAAAAAATGTAACCAATTTAGGTTCAATTCACTCAATTATTCATTAAATTTTAACAGCAGTGACTTTGTTATAGCCTTCAGATGTTAGTTCATCATTCACACACTTTAAAACATAGTTATAAAGCTCTTCATTGCTTACGTCGTCTTCTTTAGCCCAACTAACACACATTTCTGTGAATTCTTGAATCGTCTCAGCTGAAGCGTCTGTAGCATCGTTTGCCACTGCATTAGCAGCAGATAAAACGAAAAATGGTGCAACGATTAACGCGAGTAATGCTTTATTCATTTTCTTATTCCTAAAAATGGAGTAACAATCGAGTTATGCATTCATACAATGCCTACATAAAACAAGTGTAACCAAGCCAGAACATCTCTGTTGGTATATTGATTTTTAATCGAATATAAAATAAAGGGAAACGAAATATTTTTATCGTCAAGATGAGCGTATCGCGTAAAAGTGTTTAACCTTAACTAATTGTGTTACAGCTAAATTTAGGCTAATGTCGCGTTTTAATTTTTAGGTGTTCTTATGTCAGAGCCACATACAAATAATATAAATAAAAAAATACAACCTGTTCATAAAGTAGAGCATGCTCTTGAGTCGTTTATATTCAAAGGACGTTGGTTATTAGCCCCATTTTTTGTCGGTTTACTATTTGCTGTGGTTTTATTACTAATAAAATTTTTTAAACAGCTGTATTTGATGGGGATCGCAACGTTTACTGCCAGTAATCAAGAGTTGTTGGTGGGTATATTAACTTTGGTTGATACCGCTTTGTTAGCTGGACTTTTATTAATTATTATATTCAGTGGCTACGAAAACTTTGTCTCTAAGCTTAATATAGAAAATCATGAGGACCGTCCCGTATGGATGGGAAAAGTAGGGTTTTCTGGTTTAAAAATGAAACTGATTAGTGCAATAGTCGCCATTTCAGCCGTTGAGCTACTAAAGGTGTTTATAAGCTCTGCATCTCATTCAAGTGATGAATTACTCTGGAAAGTGCTCATACACGTTACCTTTGTTGTGTCGGGTGTACTGTTTGCATTTACTGATTACTTAAATAGTAAAACAATTAGCC